>JBBDXT010000004.1:354059-454864 GCA_040902225.1 Chloroflexota bacterium | reverse complement strand
GGGTCGACAAGCCAGGCGACCCGCCGCCGACTCTTCTGCCTTCAATGAGCGCCCTGATGCCAGCGCCTACCCCGGTGGGCGTCCCAATCGCTGCCGCGTCACGCACCACGGCGACCTTCGCAACTTTCCGGGGAAGAGGTTGTGTGTCTCACCATGACTGACACCCGCCGCTGCTCCCGCTGCCACGAGGTCAAGCCCCGCCAGCGCTTCAGCCCCAACCCGCGCATGGGCGACGGTCTCAGCTCGTGGTGCCGCGACTGCGCCAGCGCCGCCACCCGCGCCTGGCGCGCCCGAGTCCGGGACACCTACAACGCGGCCAGGCGGGTGAGCTATCCGCCGATCGAGTGCGGCGGCTGCGGCGTCACCTTCACTCCGCGTCGAACCGACTCGCGGTACTGCTGCGCCCTGTGCCGCGATCATCGTCGGCGCTCGGGTCGGGTCTACAGCCCGGTCCAGGCCCGGCTCCACTGGCAGCTTCAACGTCACCCGAAAGGAACCACCCGATGAACCCTGATCTCGAACGCCGCGGCGACGCCATCGTCGACGCCATCCTGGATGCCATCGAGCGCGAGCCGGAGGAGCTGCGAGCGCCGATGCTGGCGGCACTCAAGCGGCCCGACGGCCGCGGCGATCGGTAGCGTGCAGGCGACCTCGGCCTTGGCATATCCATCTATGCCGCACGGGCGTAGAGTGCGGGTGAACGAGAGACTTCACTCGCGGCGTGAGCGGGAGGGTACCTGAGCCGCTAACCCGATGAGGCCTCCCTTTAATATGGGTTAGTCGAAGGGGAGGCACGCACGTGGCCGCAGGGCTGCCCTACTGGATGCTATTCACGATCACCTATCTCAGCGCCGCAGGGCTGCTTGCCCTGCTCCTGGCGTGGGTCGGCCTACTGAGATCCCCGGTCGATGACGTCGCCACGATCGCCGCTGGTCTGTGCTTCCTCGCTCTCTCAGCGGCCATTCCGGCAGCGAGAGACACCGGGATGCGCATCACCCGGCTCGTTGGTCTCGCGGCAGCCCTCCTACTGATCGGCGGCGCTGCTTTGCGACTGCTCGGGGCGGGATTGACCGGTGAACCGAACCTGCCAGTCGTCACCGGGCTCGGAACGCTCGGCCTGTGGCTTCTGCTCACCGCAGTCACCGCCATGGGGCCCGGGTCGCGATGGGTCGCGGCTCTCGTTGGAGGGGCGCTGTGGACCCTTGTGCTCGTGTTCCTCATGAGCGGCGTGCAGCCGCACCGCATGACTCTCGCCTCTCCTTTACCAATCGTTGTCCTGGGCGCCGCATTGGTCGCCGCAGTGGCTTACGTTGCCTGGGCAACCGCCGTCGGTGCCGGTCTCCGACACAGGGGAGGCGCCACTCGGCACCAGGACAGTCCGGGAAGTACAGACTGAAACGGGAGGGCTTCGACCGCGACGTCGAAGAGAATCAGCAGCGGTAAGCGCGGGGCGTTGTCAGCGGCCGGAGCGGCCGGAGCGGCCGGCTTTGGCCGGGTATCCGTGGCAGCTAGGCCCATCCGAGAGGACGGCGAGCGGAGTGACGGCCAGCCCTTGCAGTCGGGGCCGGCGCTCCGTGGCAGCGCGACATCCGCAGAGGATGGTGAGCGGCTGGCGTCGCCGACCTAGACTCTCGTGGTCCCCGGCGTGGCCACAACCCGCGCCGGGGACATTCTGTGACCGTCATAACGACGGCAGAATCATCAGTGCCGCTACGCTCGGCGGCACTATGCAAACGCAGCGATGCTTGACATGCATGGCCTCCCTGAAGGGACGGCCCACGGAACTCGACCCGAGGACCGATTTCACCGTCGTCTGCTCCAACTGCCATAGCATGCTTCACCGAGAGAATCCGCCGCTCACCCCTGCTGACCTGGCCGCACTTGTAAAAACGTCGGCCTCGTAGTCGCTCCGGTGTCATTGGCGCACTCTCGCCCATGCAGGCGGTCTTCAGCCACGTCCGCACGGCGGCCACGCGGGTCTTCGTGGCTTGGCTCCGCTCCCTACTTCTTCGACCGTCTACTTGTTCTCCCAGACCACGACGCTCGGCGCGGCACGGTACAGCCAGGCACCAGATCGTGCGCTGTTAGACAGATCGAAGAACGAGAGGAGTTCACTCACCAATCGTCCAAACTCGGAATCTCGGTCGCCAGCTGCAGCGGATACCGCGTCACCCCCCGCATAACTGTCCAGGCCCATGAACAGATGCCACCACCCCGGTGCCTCGCCGCCATAGATCTCGGCGAACGTTCCTAGGTACTGGCTGCCAGCTGGATAAGCCGCAGCCAATTGCTGCTCGTTCTTCTCCAGCCATGCCTGGAGCGCTGCTGCCTGGCCTTCCCGGACAGTGAATGCCCGATGGTCGATGAATCGTGCTACGGCCATGTTGGCGTCTCCTTGAAGCTCTGAATACGAGAGAGACGATAGCACCGTCTTGTACACGGTCCAGCCGCCGTGCTATTTGGCGATGACGCGTCTTCCGGCGTGTTTAGCGCACACTCCCACAGGCGAACGCTTCGGCGGGCAATGTCTGGGTCGATTGGACGCCAGCGGGGCCGTAGAGGCCACGCCCGAGCGCACCTGGAACGCCGAGGTATGCGCCGCCCTCCGTGCCGCCGGACACGAGGTCTTTCTTCCCCAGGAGAAGGAGCCCGGGAAGGACGGTCCGGGCATCTTCGCGACCGACGTGGGTGGAATCGACTGGGCGGCCGGTCTCGTGGCGATCATGGACGGCCCGGCTCCCGATTCCGGCACGGCCTGGGAGGTCGGCTATGCGTTCGGGACGAAGAAACCGATCGTCCTCGTCAGGACCGACTTCCGCGCGCTGGCCGGCAATGCCGGCGACTACAGCCCGATGCTGACCCAGGCAGCCACGGCCCGGATCGACCTCCCCGCCGCCTCGACCACGCAGGTGATCTCGTCAATCCTCGACGCGCTTGCCCGAATCGAGGCCGAGGGACGCTGATCTCAGCGGGTGCGCTCATCTCCCATAACGCATAGTTCGCCCCCGCGGACCTGCCGAGAGACCCGTCGGGCCCTCGCGATAAGCGTCCAGTAAGCGCCCTCCACCTACCCTCGCCCTGGGCCGGGTGAGCGTTGACGGCGGATGGCGATTGCGCGAGCGACGTGGACGGTACAGGCGACCCCGGCCTACTTATAAGTCCGTCAACCCGAGCCGGTCTAGGTTGAGGTCGCCGCCGAATGGGAATCCGGCTGCCCATATTCGTGGTGCCGGCGTGCACCGGCCTGTATACAAACCGAGGAAACCGGCGCATACCTCCCGGTACGTCCCCCTCCCGCGGCGCTCGAGGGACGCTCCATTTGGGCGAAGGCAGCGCTGCTCGGAGGAACGACCCATGGCTCGCCGGCTTTCACTCAGGATCTCCGTCGTTGTGAGTCTGATCGTCTGAAGGTAGCCCCGCAGTCAGGCCGCAGGCCCCCGAGAGCATGCTCACGTCGCGATGATATCGATAGAGAGCAAGCGGAGGCTTGCCGGCGGATTGACTGTCGCAGCCTTGCTCGTGGCTGTCAGCGGATGCACGACCGCGTCACTGCCCAGCTATCCCGCCCAAGCCTCTGAGCCGTCGTCGGCAACCTCCTCGCCGTCAGACGAACCAGCGGTGCTGGTTTGGACCACCACCGCAAGCATGATGGGGATACGCCTGAATCACACGGCCACATTGCTGCTTGATGGCAACGTGCTCGTCGCGGGAGGCATCGACAGTGTCCACATTTCCGGGTTAGACCTGCTGGCTTCCGCCGAGCTGTACGACCCCAGCCGCGGGTCTTGGACCGCCGCTGCAGAGATGAGCGAGGCTCGCTCGAACCACACCGCCACGATGCTCCCTGATGGCAAGGTTCTTGTCACCGGCGGTTTCAATCTCAATAGTCGCAGGGGGGTGCTCACTTCCGCCGAGCTATACGAGTGGAGCACGGGCGTTTGGACCAGCGCCGGCAACATGATCGGGGGCCGCGCCGCTCATAGCGCGACGCTGCTTCCCGATGGCAGGGTGCTCGTGGCGGGCGGCAGCAGCACTGCCGGCACCGAGGCTGTGGCCTCCGCCGAGCTGTATGACCCGGTTAACGGGACATGGACCGCTACTGGACACATGGAGGAACCCCGATTCGGTCACACGGCCACGCTGCTGCTCGATGGCAAGGTGCTCGTGGCTGGCGGGGAAACGAGCGCCGGGGTGCTTGCCTCCGCTGAGCTCTACGATCCCACCAGCGGGACTTGGACCGCTGCGGGCCAGATGGACGAACTCCGAGCCGCTCACACGGCCACGCTGCTGTCCGATGGCCGCGTGCTCGTGGCTGGCGGGTATCTCAGCTCCCGCGAGGCGGTGGCCTCCGCGGAGGTCTTCGACCCGGGCCGCGGGTCGTGGTCTGCTGCCGCGCCAATTATCGACGCCCGCTCGTTCCAGACGGCCACCTTGCTGCCCGATGGGAACGTCCTCGTCGCCGGCGGCCGGAGCAGCTGGATCGGCAACGCGGCGCTCGCTTCCGCCGAGCTGTATCACCCGGACAGCGGGACCTGGACAGCAACCGCGACCATGATCGAGCCGCGGTTCGGTCATATCGCCACGCTGCTGCCTGAAGGCAAGGTGTTATTGGCGGGCGGCGGCGGCACCGGCTACTACGATGCGTTGGCCTCTGCCGAGGAATACGCACCCAGTGATGACCCGTGATGGCGGCATTGGGGTCCCGCCGTGCCACGGCTATGGATTGACGCTGTAGGCGACGATATTTGCAAGGGCGCCGGCGCGGAGCCTGACCGCCAATGGGCGATCCGGGTGCCGTCCAGTGAGGTGGCGAACCTCACGGGTAAACCGGACGACCGCCGACGACCACGGTTACCAGGCTATCGCCCCAGATATGAGCGGGGACGTCAGATTTGGCTCCCCCGGCGAAACCGCAGCGCATAACTGTGCCCGTCTTCGCTCGGGAAGCCACTCAGGGAAGCACAGCGCACAGGGGGGCGCCGACGGGTACGTCGTGGACCGTCGTGTCAGGATTCAGCTGTGCTTGAGCGCGATATGCCAGACCGCTCCCATCCCACTCGAGGTCCGAGGGCGGTCTCGCCACCGATGATCGCCACCTGGCGGTCGAAATGACAGTGGCGCAAGCGGCAGATTTGGAAGCCCCGTCAGCGGCCTGCCTCTAGCGCCATAACTCACGGTTCGCCCCGGCCAGTGGGACGACGACGCGGGCAAGGGTTGTGATGTAAGGATAGCGGTCGGTGACCAGCAGGAGCGCGGACCAAGGTCTTGCCTCCAGCCCCGGCGTAAGGGAACCAGAACATGGACAGGCAGCCGCCCGGACATGAGGAGCCCGTGTGGCGGCAGGCGACGCGACGTCGTTGCCGGGGCGCACCGCGGAGAGGCCACATGGCCCTTGCGAGGCCACCGCCGGCTACACTAGTATTCAACCCTCGGAGGAAGGCCGGGACCCGCGGTTCGTACTTCGGCCGCCTGAACCGCGGCGAGCCACTGGCGAGACCGATCCCCACCTAGCACCGGGCGAGCGATGGCCCGCGGAGGTCGAGATGGGTCGTTTAGGTCGGATCACAGAGCACCGGCGCGCCGTGCGGGTCTTCGCGACGGGCCTGGCCGTGTTGCTGTTGCTCGGCACGCTGGCAGGCGGCGCATGGGCTCTCGTCATTGCCAACAACAAGAAGGTCAATGTGGCGGCCACGTACACCGTCACCCTCACGCCGACGCAGACGCAAGCGGATGAGGGAGGGGCGAGCTGGAGGGTTGGGCAGGCCACCATTTCGGAGTCGTGCAGCGCCGATTATGACCCAGTCTCAGGTCATATCCGCATAACCCAGATTGGACGGATAACGAACCACGGGCCTGGTCCGATCGGGATCGTGTCGGCATCGGGCATCGAGTGGCTCGAGGAAGGTCAAACGACGGGAGGGGGTGGAGAGACTGTCAACGAGGAGAACTACCCCGGTCCTGTGGGCGGCCTCCAGATCATCGGGATCCTGAAGGAGGGAGGCCCTTCGGCCATCGGGAGCCAGGCCACCTCGGCTCGAGTCAATCCTGACGCCGGAACCGCCATCTGCGTCTTGAGCCTCCACGTGCAGGGGTGATGCTCCGATTGAACCGGTCGGCTGCGTGAACATGCGCAGGGGCTCAATCATCCGAACACCGCTCACCTGACCGTCACCCGACGCGGCGGGCGAGGGGCCCCCTAAGAGAGCGGTCGGTAATCGCACCACGCCGCAACCGCCTGCACCATACCCCTTAATCGAAGGTTCGCCCCCGCGGATCTGCCGAAGGACGGGGGAAGCTTAGTGCGGTCTGGGCGCTTGACGAACTTCGGGGGCAAGGAACGAGCTCCGCGGCAGCGGAGCGCCGGAGCGGACCGAGTACCACAACCTCGTGGCGTGGGACCGGCTGGCGGAGATCTGCGGCCAGTTCCTCTCGAAGGGCCAGCTGGTCGACGTCGAAGGGCGTCTCCAGACGCGGCAGTGGGACGACGACGGTGGAGTCCGACACTGGAAGACGGAGATCGTCATCAACCAGCTCGAGATGCTCTCGGGGCGCGGCAAGAAGGAGTACGCCAAGGAGGCGCAGACCGTCGCCGCCACCGGCGAGGATGGGCTGCCGCGCGCATCCATGGCCCCCACAGACGGGGCCGCCACCGAGACGCTGGTCGCGATGTGAGCGGGTGGGCAAGGGGCGGGGAGAACTTGCCCCTCGCTTGCCCCCGGCAGGACCCGGGACCCGTAGGCGGAGACCGCGGCCGGTTCCTGGGCAAGCGACCAGTACGCTACGGACACCGCCTTCGGCCAACCTGCACATCAGGCGTTGCCTACCTACACCGCTTATTCTCAAACTGCGGTCCCGGTGCCACCCAAGGCGGGCGTACAATCCGCGCGTCCGGCCCCTGTGGTACGCCGAGAGAGCCTCCGATCGGGGAAGTGCGCGTATCGTCGGATGGTCGCGCTCGAAGGGCTCAGGCGTCGGAGGAGAACCCCATGAAGCGAGTTCTACTGGTCGTTGGCCTTGCCCTAACAATGCTAATGCTTTCCGTCGCGACCACCCTGGCGGGACCCCAGCCGCTGCCGTGGGCCGCGTGCAACCAGTACCTGCGCCTGCATAACAGCGGCGTTGAGGCTCAGAGCGGCGATGAGACCCCGCATCTGCACGATTTTGACAGCGACGGAACCTCGGCCTGCTATCACTTCAATGTCACGTACCCTGCGCCCGGCCCGGGCGACGAGTGAGCCCACTGGTCGGGGGCGGCAGGGATCGCCCCCGACCGCCGCCCCCGGCGATCCTTGGCACGTGGCATCCGACGACTCCCGCCGCGACACCGGTAAGCGCGTGGAGGTAGGGCTCAAGGACCTAGCCCTGACCTTGTAAGCCGCTGATACACGGGGCTCCGTGCTGCGCCGCCGTCGGCTCGCGGCGACGTTGATGGTTTCGGAGCTGGAACGGCGACGACCGCGGCGATCGGTAGCGTGCAGGCGACCCCGGTCCCGCAGTCCTGCCGCATTATCCGCGGCCCTAAGATGATCGCGAATGTTCCCACGAGTCACGTTCGCTATTGGCGCAGTTGCCACGCCGATGGTGATTCGATTCCTAGTCGTCATCCTGGTGGCGGTACTAGCAGCTTGCGCCGCTCCGATCAGCCCATCTCCGCAGCCGTCAGGCTCTGGGGTATCGAATCCGAGCGAGTCGGCATCCGTGGGTCCACCCACGCCGTCCACATCTGGCAGCGGCGACGCGCCCACGGGCACAATCGTTCAGGTTCTCGTTGATGGCCTCCGCGTGCGCGACCAGCCTGGCTTGGTTGGCGTGCCGCTCACGACGCTCGCCGCGGGTCAGCGTGCTCGCGTGAAGGGTGGGCCGCAGGAGATTGACGGCCACCGTTGGTACCAGCTCTCGTTCTCGCCGAGCGGCACATCTGGCTGGGTGGCGGCAGGTGACGCCTCGACGCCATGGATTGCCGTGGTGGCTAACGGCAAGATCACCGCGATGGGTGGGCGCGAGGTGTTGACGATGGATGCGGATGGGACGCCTACATCGGTCATCCGGCTGGACGAGGGTTGGTACGGTCACCACCTTTCCTGGGCGCCGAACGGCATAGCCCTGGCCATGAGCCAGACCCGCCAGGATGTGAGCCTCGGTGGCTGTGTCCTGGAGGGTCGAGTTGCGACGTTCGATGACAAGGGCCAGATGATGGCCAGGACATCGCCTCCGGCCGGAACCTGGGACACCAATCCGATCTGGTCGCCCGACTCTTCCGAAATCGCATTCACGCGTGAGAAGCAGACCTGCGCAACTCAGAACGTGCAGGGATTTCCCGACCTTTACGTCATGCCTGTCAGGGGCGGGCAAGAGCGGCTGGTGGTCTCGAACGCGAGGGGCGCGGTGTGGTCTCCAGCTGGGGATGCGTTCGCGTTCACGCGCTTCGATGCTACGCCGACGGCCATCCCCGGCGATCTGCGCGGGCCAGAGATCTGGATGATTGCGGCCGACGGAACCGGCGAGCGCCGAATCGGTGGCAGGATTGACGACGGCACTAGAGAGCGCGTCTCTGGGGATATCGCCTGGGCGCCGGATGGGAGTGTCATCGCGTTCTCGCGCGCCGTCGGAGATGACCTGAACAGCACCGAGATTGATCTCATTGCCACGGCTGGGCAAGTCCAGGCGGTGGCGCGCTTGACCGACAGGTCGGTCCTGGACCTGACTTGGCTGCCCGATGGTGCCGGGCTCGCGTTTATCGAGCAGCGGATTGGGACGGTGGCGATTGTGGTGCTGTCGCCTGTGGGCGAGGCGATCTTCCGTGCGGAGCTGACAGATGGTGTGCCAAACGGGCTGGTCGTGGCTCCGGACGGATCCGCGACGGCGTGGGGCATTAGCGGGACGTCGCTTCTTCGCGTTCAGCCGCTGACCGGCGGCGACGCACGAACGTACACCATCACGCCTAACAACAGCTTTACCTGGCAGGCCTTGTTGCTGGATCAGCTGCCCCCAACCGGGCAGTAAGGGAACGAAGCCGCATGACGCTCGGCGCCCTCACGATGGCCTGGATCTCGGCTGAGGCCGCGTTACCGCTGGAGTGGAACCTGTCCGGCGTCTTCCGGTTCGACGGCGACCTATGGGTGGCGCAGTCCGAGGGCCCGGCCTTCGACGACTACACGGCCGGGACGGGCCAGTACGCGGAGCAGGCGCTGCGCCGCATGACGGATGCGCTGCGAAGGCGGCGGCAGGTCGGACCGAGCGGCTGAGACGCGCATAACCAGGCGCCTCGCGCATCGGCTCCCACGCGTGGAGCACAACGCAGGGTCCGGACGGCTCCTAAAGCCGGCGCGTCTGCCGTTCCGCCACTCGCCCGCTTGTTTTCTGTCTTTGTGAGGCCCTGAGCGATGCCAAGGACCGCCACCGAGGCTGCCAGTCTAGCGCTCGGCCCAGCCTACCCGCGAAAGTACGCCCGGTGGGCTATTTCCAGTCGGCCGAAGACGGCGGCATCGCTACCCGGCTTCAATGTTCAGCCTTTGGGCGCGCGCGACCCGCCATCCCGTCCTACACTCGTGCGCCGCTGGGGCCCCCGTTTCTGCGCTCTAGGCGAATCCCCTTGTCATACGACCATTGTCGGAACCTGCGATACGCACCCTGTCATGGAGAGTAGAGTCGTAGCCCGGTGGAGCCAGCATATCGTGGGAGTCAGAGCGATGGCCATCTACCGGTTGATCCGCCACTTCTTCCGCATGCGACGCCGCCTGCAGGCGCTGCGGCGTGAAGCGTCCACGGCGACGCGGTGGGCATGAATTAGACCCGCAGCAGTGGGCCACGTCAGCTGCGCTTCGACCAGCCGGCGTAGTCGTCGGGGCCAGGGCCTGCGGCGGTGTTGTGCGCCGTGCCGCCGCGCTTCGCCGTGGCGGCAGCGGCGGCGGCAGCAGCGGCGGCGCGATCCTTGGGTGGCGGCTCATCCGTCAGGAAGCGCTGGATGGCCTTGCGCGTGACTGCCGCGGCGACGAGTCCCAACGCCGTCTCGGCCGCGGTCCAGGCTGTCCGCCCGGGGCCTGGAGGTCCCTCGACCATCCGCCTGGCCAGCTCCTTGCGCGCCTTCTTGTCCTTGATCGGATCGCGTCGCCAGCGCTTGAGCTCCTCGACCAGCTGGTCGCGCACCACGGCCGCCTTGGGCCCGGCCTCGTCCGCCAGCGTGCTGACCCAGGTCTGCATCGTCGCGGGGAGCGCGTCATACGCCTGCTCGGCGGCGTTCGGGGCCAGGCGTCGGCGCAGAAGGCGAGCCAGGCGTCGGGGGCCTCCCGCCACCAGGAACGCGGCCGCCGCTCCGATCCCGATCACCACCCCGGGGTTCTCGCGAATCCGGCGGCCCAGGTCGAGGGCGTCACGCAGGTGATCGGCGGTCGCCTCCATCTCGGCGCGCTGGGCGGCGATCTCTACCCGCGTCTCAGCAATCGTTTCGCCCATGCGACCTCCTCTCGGACCGATGCGATCGTCTCCTCCGGCGGTCCGATCTTGATCTTGCGAATCCCACGCCAGGCCAACAGACCGGCAATGAGAAGTAGCAGGAACGTGACAAGCAGCGCCATCACCCAGCCGGGCCACCCCACGAGTGCCGCGAGCCCCAGGATCAGCGTCACCGTCAGCGAGATGACCGCCGCGAAGCACAGGGCCACGGCGATCCCGATCAGCACCACCCCGCCGCGCACCGACGCCAGCATGGCCCCCATCTCCTGCTTGCCGTGCTGCATTTCGAGCTTTACAAGCGCCACGCCGCTGGAGACCAGCTGACGCACTAGGGCGAAGGCGCTTCGCCTGGGCGGCGCTGGGTCTTGATTGGTCATCGCGACCGATTCTAGCGTGGCCCGATCTCGACTCCACCGCGGCGTGCCCCTCCCGGCTCGGCTATCCTTCGCCGCCGATGGCCAAACGACGCACCTCCGGCATCCAGCGCCGCTCCCGCGCCTCTGAAGAGGCGATGGGGCGCCGCCTCGGCGCGGGGACCTCTCGCACCCTGGACTGGCGGTTGCTCGCGATTGGCGGGATCCTCGTGCTCGGCGTGGTGATCCTTCTCCTGGTCTTCCTGTTCGGCGGTGGCGGGAACACCGATCCGGGAGCGACCGGCCTGCGGCAGGTTAATGCCGGCAACACCCACATCGAAGAAGGCACCCAGGGAACCGGGTACACATCGGTTCCGGCCACATCGGGTCAGCATTGGTCGACCGCCAATTCGCCCGGCCCCTGGGGCGTCTATCCGACCGCCCAGGACGAGGAGCGGATGCTCCACAACCTGGAGCACGGCGGGATCGTGATCTGGTACCAGCCGGCACTGCTCGGGGTGGAAGACCTGGCGACGCTGACGCAGTTCGTGCAGCAGCAGATCACCACCGAGCGCTTCAAGATGATCCTGGTCCCCTGGTCGGGCGCCAACTTCAACCACCCCATTGCGGTGACCGCCTGGGATTGGCTCCTCTACCTCGACACCGCCGACCTCGACAAGGTCCGGGCCTTCAGCGATGCTCATTACGGCGACGCGCCCGAGCCATTGGGTGGCCCCGGCAAGCCCGGGACCTAACGCCAGGTTGACCCCCTCTCGCGCCTCAGCCATGATTCCGTGCGGGCGGCTAGCTCAACGGCAGAGCAAGTGACTCTTAATCACTAGGTTCAGGGTTCGAATCCCTGGCCGCTCACCACTCAATCTGAGCACGAAACCGGGCCTACAGGGTCCGGTTTCGCAGTTGCCTGACGAGTCCTGGTAGCACGCGTAGCAACTGCCGGTCGTCACCGCTCGAGCTTCTCGCGCCGTCAACGTCAACCCGGCCCGGGCGCAGGCTAGCAGCGCTGGTTCACCGCCGTAGACTCGTCTCAGTCCGATTCGCTAAGGGAGACCTGTTCGATGCCGCCTTCACCACGCGTCGCTGCGGCCGCTCAGAAGCGCGCTCTGGTCAGTCTTCAGGCCGATCTGCGCCGGCTAAACATCATCAAGACGAACCAGGCCAGGCTCGTCCAGCAGATCGAGCAGCTTGTCGCCCGATACAACAAGGCCGAGACGCTCGCCGACCAAGTGCAGAAGAAAGCCGACGCCACCCTAGCGGGGATCGGCAAGAATGCTGGCTGACCCACCGGTCATGAACGCCGACGTTTCCCGTCAAGCCACACCAGGCGTAAGCCGGACACCACCATTTTCGCGATCATCGTCGCGAACATCGTCACGGCCGTCTTGGCCGGCGTGGTCGTCCTGTTTCGCCGCGAAGCATCTCGGCCGCGATAACCGCCGGCAGCAGCCTGCCTGCAAGGGTGTTGATATGCCGCGCCACAGGATCGATAGGTTGCGGTCCACTCCGGCGGTGATATGGTGTCGGTGGCTCGAAGGAGCCTCGACCATCTAGTGATCCGGTTTGTGTTTTGCATGGGCTGGAGCAGCTAGTGATCGGGCCCCTTCGGGCTTTTCCTTTGGCTGCCGCGGCTAGCATGCGGGGATGACCAAGGGCCGGCTCGAGGCGTTCAGCGACGGCGTCATCGCCATCATCATCACGATCATGGTCCTGGAGCTGCATGCGCCGAAAGGCGTCGAGCTCGAGAACCTGGAGCCGCTGGTTCCCGTCTTCTTCAGCTACCTGCTCAGCTTCGCGCTTCTTGGGACGTGGTGGAACAACCATCACCATCTGCTCCAGGCTGCCAAAGTGATCGACGGGCGCGTCCTGTGGGCCAACCTGCGCCTGCTCTTCTGGCTCTCGCTCTTCCCGTTCGCGACCGCCTGGATTGGGCAGACCACCTTCGCGCCGATCCCCGTGGCGACGTACACCGGGCTGCTGCTGCTCGCGGGCGTTGCCTATTACGTCCTGGTCCGCATGCTGATCAGGGCACATGGTCAGCCAGCAGCATTCGCTGAGGCGGTCGGCCGGGACGTGAAAGGCAAGGCCTCCAGCGCCCTGTTCGCGATCGCCATTCCCATCGCCCTGCTGGCGCCGATCGTCGCGATGCTGATCACTGTTGGCGTGGTGGTGATGTGGCTCGTGCCGGATCGGCGCATGGAGCGCGTGATCCGATCTGACCGCCCCAACTCCCCGTGAGCGAGGCCGAGCGACAGGTCTGGTTGGCGCGCCACGGTGAGACGGAATGGTCGCGCGACGGACGTCACACCGGTCTGACCGAGATCCCGCTGACCGACCTGGGGCGCAGCCAGGCTGAAGTGCTCGGCACCCGGCTTGCCGGCCATCGGTTCGCGCTGGTCCTGACCAGTCCCCGATCGCGTGCCACCGAGACGGCAACGCTGGCGGGGTTCGGGGACGTTGCGGTCGTGGACCCCGATCTCGCCGAGTGGGATTACGGGACACTCGAGGGTCGGCGCACCGCCGAGATCGTCGCCGAGCAGCCGGGCTGGTCGATCTGGGCGGGACCGTGGGCTGGCGGCGAGACCATCGAGCAGGTCAGCGCCCGCGCCGATCGTGTCCTGGCCCGATGCCTGGCGCCCGGTGTCATCGGCGACGCACTGCTCTTCGGGCACGGCCACATGCTCCGGGTCCTGGCCGCCCGCTGGCTTGGCCTGCCCGGCCGATCCGGGTCCCTCTTCGGCCTATCGACGGCCAGCGTGTCGGTCCTGGGTTGGGAGCACGAGCGCCCGATCGTCGAGGCGTGGAACGTGTCTGCCCCGGGTGGCCCGTAAGGCCTTGGCTAGTCTTCCGGCTGTGGGTGTCCACCGACTCGATCGCGCGCAGGCGCGCCGCATCGCCGTTCGAGCGCAGCTCCTCGACGCCGCGCGGCCAACGGAGCTGCTGGCGGTGGTGCAACAGCTGACGCTGCTGCAGATCGACCCGACCGCCGCAATTGCGCCGAGCGCAGACCTGGTCCTTTGGAGTCGCCTCGGATCGTCGTACCAGCCGGCCCAGCTGCAGAAGACGCTGGAGCAGGACCGAACGCTCTTCGAGCGCGACGCGATGGTCCGGCCGATGAGCGACCTTGGCCTCTACCTTGCCGAGATGGAGACCTTTCCGCACTACGACAAGCAGCGGGACTGGCTGCGAGCCAACGACCGCTTCCGGCGCGACGTGCTGGACCGGTTGGCGGCCTCGGGTCCTCTGCTCTCTCGCGACATCGCGGACACCAGCGTCGTGCCGTGGCCGTCGACGGGGTGGACCAACGACCGGAACGTCACCCAGATGCTGGAGTTCCTCATGATGCGCGGCGAGATCGCCATCGCCGCTCGCCAGGGCCGGCAGCGCGTCTGGGATCTTGCCGAGCGGGTCTATCCAGCGGACACGCCGGTCGTTCCGGCCGATGAGGCGGTCCGTGAGAAGAACCGGCGACGGCTGCGGTCGCTCGGCATCGCACGCCAGAAGGGGACTGCCATCCCCATCGATTCGGTGGTTGTCGGCGACGCGGGCGAGCCCGCGACTGTCGAGGGCGTCACCGGCACGTGGCGCGTGGATCCCGACGCGCTCAACACGCCCTTCGAAGGGCGAACCGCATTGCTGTCGCCGTTCGACCGCCTGATCTACGACCGCGTCCGCAGCCTCGCCCTGTTCGACTTCGAGTATGTGCTGGAGATGTACAAGCCGAAGGACAAGCGACGGTGGGGGTACTTCGCGTTGCCGATCCTGTACCACGACCGGCTCATCGGGAAGGTGGACGCCGCGGCGGACCACAAGAGCGGCACGCTGGTCGTCCACGCCGTCCATCGGAAGGTGCCATTCACGGCGGCGATTTCCGAAGCGATCGACAACGAGCTCCATGACCTGGCGTCGTGGTTGAAACTGACCGCCACGATTCCGGCAAAGCTCTAGCCCGAACGGCGCGTGGTAGCCTTCCGCCGCTTCCGCTCGACACCCCGGAGACTCACGCCTTGCCCCATATCCCGATTGACCGCCACCAGTTGCCGAACGGCCTGCGCGTGATCCTGTCGCACGATGACCGCGCACCGATCGTGGCGGTGAACCTGTGGTACGACGTCGGCAGCCGACACGAGAAGCCGGGCAAAACCGGATTCGCGCATCTCTTCGAGCACATGATGTTCCAGGGCTCCGCCAACGTGGCCAAGGGCGAGCATTTCGACCTGGTGCAGGCTGCCGGCGGCAGCCTGAACGCCACGACCTGGCTCGACCGCACCAACTACTTCGAGACCATGCCCAGCCACGAGCTGGAGCTCGCGCTCTGGCTGGAGTCGGATCGGCTCGGCGGCCTGCTCCCGGCGATGACCCAGGAGAAGCTCGACAACCAGCGGGACGTGGTCAAGAACGAGCGTCGCTTCTCGGTCGACAACCAGCCCTACGGCACCTGGGACGAGAAGCTGCAGGGACTGCTCTTCCCCGAAACGCATCCCTATCACCACCCCACCATCGGCTCGATGGAGGATCTCGACGCGGCCTCACTGGACGATGTGCGCGAGTTCTTCACCGCCCACTACGCACCCAACAACGCGGTGCTGACGATCGCCGGCGACTTCGAGCCGGGACCGGCTCTGGAGATGATCGAGAAGCACTTCGGACCGATCCCGGCCAACCCTGCCATCCCCGAGGCTCCACCTACCGAAGTCGACCCGATCATCGGCGCCGAGGTGCGCCAGGAGGTTCCCGATCGCGTGCCGCTGCCGCGGATCTATGCCGCCTACCGCATGCCGATCTTCGGCTCCGAGGGGTTCAATGCGCTCGAGGTGGCGGTTGACCTGCTCGGCTCGGGCCGAGCCTCGCGTCTGTATCGGTCACTCGTGCGGGAGCAGCAGGTCGCCCAGGACGTGACCACATTCGCCTTTCCGGTGATCGGTGGCGCCGCCATCTTCACCATCTGGGTCACGGCGCGACCCGGCGTCGGCCACGACTCGCTCGAGGCCGCCCTGTGGGCGGAGGTCGACGCGCTCGCCGGTGAGGGCCCGAGCGACGACGAGCTGGAGCGGGTCCGCAACCTGCACGCCTCTGGCGTCGAATCGAGCCTGGAGCGCATCAGTGAACGGGCGGATCGGCTCTCGATGTACGCCTGCCTCTTCGACCAGCCCGAGCAGATCAACACCGAGCTGAGCCGCTACGAGGCGGTCGATGCCGGCCGGGTGCGCGAGGCGATGAACGCCAGCCTGGGCCCGGACAACCGGGTGGTCCTGACCTATCTCCCGGCCGAATCGGCCGAGGGGACGGCATGACCACCACCGTCAACCCGATGCGGCCCGCCGCGGGCGTACCGCGCCCCTACCACTTCCCGTCGTTCTCGCGCCGGCAGCTGAAGAACGGCCTCAACGTGTGGACCATCCCGGTCGCCGGCTCGACCCTCGTCAACGTGCACCTGCTGGTCGACGCCGGTGCCGCGGCCGAGGATGAGCCGCACGGCGGCATCGCTGCACTGACCGCCCAGCTGCTGGTGACCGGCACGCGGCGGCTGGACGCATCGGCCTTCGCCGAGGCAACGGAGCGACTGGGGATCGAGGTCAGCAGCGAGTCGAGCTGGGACAGCGCCCGTGCCGCATTCCAGTCGCTGCCACGACATCTCGACGAGGGGCTCGGCCTGCTGGCGGAGATGGTGCGCGAGCCGCGCTTCGAGGCCGGCGAGTTCGAGCGCCTCAAGGCGGAGCGGCTGGCCGATATCCTCCAGTCTCGCTCGGATCCCGGTCGGCTCGCCGACGAAACCTTCCTCCTGCACGTCTATGCGGCCGACACCCCGTATCGCCGCCTCTCGGCCGGCAGCCCGGAGACCGTCGAGACGCTCTCCCGCGACGACGTGATCGACTTCCACGGGACGCATTACCGGCCGGGGTTGGCGCACCTCGTCATCGCCGGCTCCTTCGACGAGGAGGCCGTGGCGGCGTCGGTCGAGCGTCACCTGGCGAGCTGGGAAGGTATCGGTCCGGGCCACCGCACCATCGCCTCGCACGCCGGCGGCGTCCGAAGGATCGTGATCGTGAATCGACCCGGATCGGTGCAGAGCGAGTTGCGGGTCGGACACATCGGGATCGACCGCTACGACCCGCGCTACTTCCCCGCCATCGTCATGTCGACGGCGCTGGGCGGCATGTTCGGATCGCGCCTCAACCGACGGCTTCGCGAGGAGCTGGGTTATACCTACGGGGCACGAAGCGGGTTCGATGCGCGGCGGTCCGCCGGCGTCTTCACGGCCGCCGCGGCGGTGCAGACGGACGTGACCGCACCCGCCATCAGCGAGCTGGTTGCCCTGCTCGAGGCGACGCGCACCGCGCCGTTCGGAGAGGCGGAGATCACCGAGGCGCGTGACTTCCAGATCGGCATCTTCCCGTTGCGCTTCGAATCGACAGGGGGCATCGCCGCCGCGATCGAACCGATCGCCGTCTACGGCCTGGCCGAGGACTTCTGGCAGACGTATCGCGACCGGATGGAGGCGGTCGGTGCGACCGAGGCCCACTCCGCGGCGACCGAGCTGATCCGCCCGGCCGAGCTGCTCATCCTGGCGGTGGGCGACGCGGACGTGATTCGCAACGACGTCGAGGCGCTCGGGATCGCCCCGGTCGAGGTCGTCCCGGCCCCCTAGGACCCGAGCTCAGCCCGCGGCGCGCTGCCGAGCGCGTTCGAGGCGGACGCGAGCAGCCGAGATACGACGGGCCGGATCTCCGCGCAGGCGGCGCCGGTCGAGGGCCTCAGGGTGATCCCCGCGGGCGATCTCGGCCAGCATGGCTGAGGCGCGATCCAGCTGACCGCCCTCCGTCAGGAGCTGGACCATGCTGAACCGGCGCGCGGGCTCCGTGATCGGCGCAGCCACTGCTCGTTCCAGGAGTTCGGCGGCGCGGCCCGCGTGGCCGGCGCGCAGGTGGGCCATGATCGCGGCCCGCACGTCCGCGAAGGCGGGCGGCATCTCGAGCGCCTCGAGGTAATTGAGGAGCAGCTCGGCCGCCTCCGCGCGGTCCTCGGGCCGTCCCTTGCGCACGCGAGCGTCGCGGTACTCGGCCAGCAGTGCGCGCAGCTCGCGATCGACCCATTTCCGCTGCGCGCTGCCGGTGGCGTATTGCAGCGCCACCGTCCGGAGGAAGCCGGTTCCGCGAAGGAATTCCTGCGCAGCGACGTAGGCCGGCCGCAGGTCGGCGTGCACCAGCGTCTCGAAGGTGCCGTCCAGCTCGACCAGCCGCTCCATGGCGCCGAGCCAGTCGTCCGTTCGCCCGCGGTCCCGGTAGTAGTTGGCAGCGAAGCGGAGCCAATAGCGCTCCCTGTGCTCGCGCCAGTCCTGGCCGTCGATGTGGTTGGCCACGATCCATGCTCGCTGCGCCGCGGGGCCGGCCATGAAGACCTGGGTCGGGACGCGGAAGCCATGCACGCTGCGGAACTCGGGCATGTGCCACGGCGTGCGGACCGGGCGCGCCGCGCGGCGCTGACGCCGAACCGGCGACGGCGCCTCGCCCGAGCCGAGCGGCCAGGCGAGCGTCGCCGCGCCACCCCGCTCCAGGGCATGGTCGTAGTGCAGGCGGCGGACGGGGTCGCGCAGTTCGCTCCAGGCGCGGTTCAGGACCGAGGTGCGCCGCGTGGCCAGCGAATCCTGGGCACTGCGATCCGGATGATGGCGCAGCACCGCCTCGCGAAAGGCCGCGCGCAGCTCCGCCACCGTGGCCGATGGCTCGGCGCCGAGCACCTCGTAGTAATCGCGGAGATCGACGCGACCGTCATCGGCCCGATCAGTGCTGGACATCCGATCGAGTCTAGCGTTGCTATGCTGCCCGGCAACATGGCCCATCCCTCACGCCCGGGCGCCGCCCGCCCAGGTCACCTGCTGATCATCGGCGGCGCTGAGGAGAAGCTTCGACAGCGACAGATCCTGTCGCGCTTCGCCTCGCTGGCCGGCGGGGCGGAGGGGCGGGTGGCGATCGTCTCGACCGCCTCGTCCCTGGGCGACGAGGCGACCGACCTGTACCGGGCCCTCTTCGCGCAGCTCGGGGTCCCGGACGTCATCGGCCTGCGACCCATCACCCGGGAAGAGGCAAATGACCAGGCGCTCGCCGGACAGCTGGCCGACGCGACCGGCATCTTCATGACCGGCGGCAACCAGCTCCGGCTCTCCAGCGTGATCGGCGGCACCGCGCTGGGGAGGGCCATCATCGAGCGCCACCGTCAGGGCGCGATCATCGCCGGCACCAGCGCCGGCGCCTCGGCCATCAGCAGTCACATGGTCGCCTTCGGCACCAGTGGGACCTCGCCCAAGCAGCGCATGACCCAGATGAGCGCTGGCCTGGGGCTCCTGCCCGGCGTGATCATCGACCAGCATTTCGAGCAGCGGAATCGGATCGGGCGCCTGCTGGCCCTGATCGCGCAGTCGCCGGCCCTGATCGGGATGGGAGTCGACGAGGACACCGCCGCGCTGGTCAGCCCGTCGGGCGTGATGGAGGTGCTCGGCAAGGGGTCGGTCACCATCCTCGACCCCGCCAGGATCGAGACCGATGCCTACGAGGTCAAACGCCACCGGCCGATCATGGTCAGCGGCGTCATCCTGCACTCCCTGCCGAGCGGCTACCGCTTCGACCTGCGCCGCCGGCGCCTCCTCACCCCGCTCCGTTCGGTCGAACTGAGCGAGCGACAGCAGACGCAGCTGCTCGCAGCCGGCGACAAGGCGCGCCGCCTGATTCGGCGCGTGGCGGCCGAGGGGGCCGACGACACCGCCCCGGAGCGTGCTCGGCGACGCGCGATGCGAGCCCACCGCGACGAAGAGGCGAGCGAGTGACAACAGAGCGCGCCAAGGCTCGCGCGAAGCAGCGCTCCAAGGACCGAGTCAAGGCTCGCCCTTCCCCAACGCCGCGTCGCGGGGCCGCTCCGAAGAAGGCCGCGGCCGACAAGCCGCGCGCGACGCTGCGCATCATCGAGACGCGCGTCTACCGCGGACCGAACTACTGGAGCTACGACCCCACCATCAAGCTGGTCGTCGACCTGGGGGTGCTGGAGGCCTTCCCCACCAACAAGATCCCCGGCTTCACCGACGCGCTGCTCTCGATGCTCCCGGGGGTCGGCCTGCACTCCTGCTCAACCGGCCGGGCCGGTGGCTTCACCAAGCGCCTGCGCGACGGCACCTGGGTCGGGCACGTCGCCGAGCACATCGCCCTCCAGCTGCAGCGCGACGCCGGCACCGAGGTCGGGCGTGGCAAGACGCGCGGCACCGGCGAGCCGGGGCGCTATCACGTGGTCTACTCCTATGCCGAAGAGAGCGTCGGCCTGGCTGCCGGACGGCTGGCGGTGCGCCTGGTCAACCACCTGGTCGAGCCGTCGCCCGACTTCAACCTGGCAACCGAGTTCGAGCAGCTGGTCCTGCTCGCCGAGCGGGCGGCCTTCGGCCCCTCCACCCAGGCGCTGCTCGACGAGGCCAGCCTGCGCGACATCCCGTGGATCCGGCTCAACGACCAGTCCCTGGTACAGCTCGGGCACGGGGTCTACCAGAAGCGGATCCGGGCCACCATGACCTCGAGCACCAGCTCGCTGGGCGTGGACATCGCCTCGGACAAGAAGCTCACCAACAAGCTCCTGGCCGGCACCGGCGTGCCGGTCCCCCGCGCCGATGTGGTCCGCAACGCGGACGAGGCGGTGGCCGCCGCGGCGCGTGTCGGCTACCCCGTGGCGGTCAAGCCGCTCGATGGCAATCACGGCCGTGGCGTGATCCTCAACCTCGCCGATGCGCCAGCCGTCCGCGACGGCTACGCGATCGCCCGCAGGGAGTCCCGCAACGGCGGCGTCGTGGTGGAGAGCTTCCTGACCGGCAACGACTACCGCTGCCTGGTGATCGGCGGCACGCTGCGCGCGGTGGCGGAGCGGATTCCGGCCCATGTCGATGGCGACGGGACGCATACCCTCGCCGAGCTGATCGAGGCCACCAATGCCGATCCGCGACGCGGCATCGGCCACGAGAAGGTGCTGACCCGCATCAACGTGGACGAGGAGTCGATCGGGTATGCCAAGGAGCAGGGATTCGCGCTGACCGACGCGCCGCCGGCGGAGACGCGCGTCTTCCTGAAGCGGACCGGCAACATGAGCACCGGCGGCATCAGCATCGACCGCACCGATGAGATCCACCCCGAGAACGCGGAGATCGCCGAGCTTGCCGCCCGGGTGGTGGGGCTCGACATCGCCGGCATCGACTTCATCTGCCCCGATATCAGCGTCCCGGTGCGCGAGACCGGCGGGGGCATCGTGGAGGTCAACGCCGCGCCAGGCTTCCGGATGCACACCCACCCGACCGAGGGCGAGGCGCAGTACGTCGCCAAGCCGGTCATCGACATGCTCTTCCCGCCCGGATCGGCCGCCCGCATCCCGATCGTGGCGGTCACCGGCAGCAACGGCAAGACGACCACCGCCCGCATGATCTCGCACATCCTCAAGGGGATGGGGCGCAAGGTCGGCATGACCAGCACCGACGGCATCGTGGTCGATGGGCGCCTCATCCGCCGCGGCGACATGAGCGGCCCCAAGTCCGCGTCCACCGTCCTTCAGAACCCCAACGTGGAGATGGCTGTCTTCGAGGTCGCCCGTGGCGGCATCCTGCGCGAGGGCCTTGGCTACGACCGCAACGACGTGGCGGTGGTCCTCAACGTAACCGGCGACCACCTGGGGCTGGGCGGGATCACCTCGATGCGCCAGCTGGCTGCCGTCAAGCAGGTGCTGGTAGAGGCGGTACCACGCGACGGGACCGCCGTCCTCAACGCCGATGATCCGCTCGTGGCGGCGATGGGTCGCCACTGCTCCGGATCGGTCATCTACTTCAGCATGGATCCGAACAACGAATCGATCCGCCGCCAGGCAAGCCGTGGCCGCCGGGCGGTGACGCTCGAGCCGGGACGCAACGGCGACATGATCGTCCTGCGCCAGGGGCGCAAGAACCTGCCGCTGGTCTGGACCCACCTGCTGCCGGCGACCTTCGAGGGGCGGGCACGCATGAACGTGCAGAACGCCCTGGCGGCTGCGGCTGCGACGTGGGCGGCCGGCGCGCATCTGCATGACGTTCGCCAGGGCCTGCGTACCTTCACAACCAGCTACTTCATGGCCCCGGGGCGCCTGAACATGTTCGAGCTCGACGGATACCGGGTGATCGTCGACTACGCGCACAACGCGCCGGCGGTGTCGGCGCTGGGCGAGTTCGTGGACCGGCTGGCCGAGCCGTCAGCCAGCGGCCGGCGGGCGCTGGTCACCGGCCAGCGGATCGGGGTGCTGGCCACCGCCGGCGACCGACGCGACGACGACATCGCCGAGCTGGGCCGGATCGCCGCCGCGTACTTCGACACGATCATCGTGCGCGAGGACGCGAACAACCGCGGGCGCAAGGTCGGCGACACCGCGGCCCTCATCGAACGGGGCGTGCGCGAAGCGATGGCGGGGGGCGCACGCTGCGCCAACGTCGAGACGGTGCTCGACGAGATGGACGCGACCCGCCACGCGCTGGACATGGGGCACGAGGGCGACGTGGTCGTGGTCTGCGTCGACCACGCCAATGCCGTGTGGAAGGAGCTCCAGCGCCGGCAGCACGGCGGGGCATCGTCGGAAATGTCCGTGGCAATCGACGAGCCGATCGACGTGCTGGACGACGAGATGGTCGCCATCGAGGTCGACGGCTAGGCGCCGACCAGCTTCCGCAGCCGGTCGAAAGCGACCGGCCGAAACCCCTCCGTCTCCAGCCAGGTGAAGAACTCCGCGCGCTCCACGTGGGTCATGACGGCCACCACGTCGCCGCGATGTGCGCGCGCGAGGAGCGCCTGGAGCGCCTCCAGCTCGGTCGCATAGGCCTCGACCGGCCCCATGTACCCTGCCTCGTACACCCCCGATCGCATGATCTCGTTCATCTCGTCGGGATCGCGCCCGCGCAGGTAATGCCGCTTCTCGGCGATCACCACGTCGTCGGCCTGCGCGCCCGCGAGTCGGCCCAGGCCATGGAGGATCTCCTCGGTACGGTCGCCCGCCGTGCCGATCCCCAGTCGCACCTTCCCCCGCCCGTGGCGCGAGGCGCGGGCCGAGGCCTGGGTCAGCTTGCGGCACACCTCCAGCAGCCCGGCAAGGCCGGCCTCGTTATGGGCGAAGTCGACCACCACCAGCAGACCACGGCGCTCATACAGGTTGAGCCGGCCCGGATTCAGCTCGCTATCGAGAGCGAAGCTGCGCAGGCCCTCGGCGATCGTGCTGGCCGGGATTCCCAGCGAGTCGGCGGCGGCCGCGGCGGCCAGGGCGTTGGCCACGTTGTACTCGGCCAGGCCGGCGAACGTGACGGGCAGGTCGGCCACGCGGGCCACGCGCTGCGGACGGCGGCCCGCTCCCAGCAGGATCAGCCAGCCGCGCTGCACGACGGCGGCTCGGCCGCCACGGTCGAGGGCCAGCTCGATCCGGGGGTTGTCCGGGTCGAGCGTGAACGGGTACCAGCTGCCCTTCGTCTCGCGGCGCATGCGCCAGGCTCGCGGATCATCGGCATTCAGCACCACCCAGCCCGAGCGCTTGGTGATGCGGGTCACGGCGCCCTTCACCTCGGCGAGCTCGTCGAGCGTGTCGATCCCCTGCAGGCCCAGGTGATCGGCCGAAACGTTGGTCACCACCGCCACGTCGTTGGCGGCATAGCCGATCCCCCGCAGCAGGATTCCGCCCCGCGCCGTCTCCAGCACGGCCAGCTCCAGCTTCGGCTCGGCGAGGACGCGGCCGGCACCGCCGAAGCCGGTCCAATCCCCCGCCTCGACCAACTCGGAGCCGATGTAGATCCCGTCGGAGTTGGTCATCCCCACCTTCAGGCCCGCGTGCGCTGCGATGTGCGCGATCAGGCGGGTGGTGGTGCTCTTGCCGTTGGTGCCGGTGATCGCCACCACCGGGATACGGGGCCGCGGCAGGTTGGGCATGGGCCCGGGCGCCACCGCCCGCAGGGCGCGCAGCTCCTGGCGTGCCGTGCTGACGCCCGCGGCGATTCGTCCGGCAGCTGCCGCGATCGCCTGCGACCGCGCGCGCCGTCGCCACGGGAAGGCGATGGCCGCGCGGCGATGGTCGTGCGAATGGCGAACGGTGACGCGAGGCACGGGCAGGTCCAGCGCGACGTGGAGACGGCGCAGTGCCAGCGCGGCGGCGGCAGCCACCTCTGAGGCCGCAAATGGCGTCTCGGACCCGAATTCGAGCTTGATGGCGGGGCGGTTGAAGAACCGATTGGGGCCGTCCAGCACGCGCAGCTCGAGCAGCTCGACCTCGGCCTGCTGCCGCGCGTCGTTCGGCATGGCCGGCAGTATACTCACGCGCCGTGACCCTCCCCGATGGCCTCCAGGCTGCCGTCGCCGCGCGCTACGCGCGCTACGTGGGCGACCTTGCCAGCCTGGTCGGCATCGACTGCGGGTCGTACACGCCGGCCGGGGTCAACCGCGTCGCGACCGCCGTCAGCGGGTCCTTGCAGGAGATTGGCGCGGCGGTCGAGCGGATCCGGCACCTCCCAACCGGCGGAGAGCGGCAGCTAGGCGACCTCGTCATCGGGCGCCTCGATGGATCGGGCCCACGCCTGCTGCTCATCGGTCACATGGACACCGTCTTCGAGCCCGGCACCGCGGCGGAGCGACCGTTCAAGGTCGATGGCGATCGGGCCACGGGTCCGGGTGTCAGCGACATGAAGGGCGGGCTGCTGGCGGGCCTGCACGCGCTGGCCGCGCTGCGCAGTCTGGACCGTCGTCCATCCGTGACCTTCGTCGCCAACCCCGACGAGGAGATCGGCTCGCCCTTCAGCACCGCGCACATCCAGGGGCTCATCGCGGAACACGACGCGGCCCTGGTGCTGGAATGCGCGCGTGCCAACGGGGACATCGTCAGCGCGCGCAAGGGGATCGCCGATTACGAGGTCACCATCAAGGGACGCGCGGCGCACGCCGGAGTCGAGCCGGAGAAGGGTCGCAGCGCCATCCTCGAGGCGGCGCACAAGGTGCTCGCCCTCCACGCCCTGAACGGGCGCTGGCCCAGCGCGACGATCAACGCCGGGGTGATCGAGGGCGGCACCCGTCCCAACGTGGTCGCGGCGAACTGCCGCATGGAGGTCGACCTTCGGGCGGCGAGCGCCTCGGAGTTCGAGATGGCCGCGGCCGAGATGGAGAGCATGGTCACGCGCCCCACCATCGAGGGCATCTCGGTCACGTTCCGCCAGGCGGCCTTCCATCCGCCCATGGAACGAACTCCGGGCAATGCGCGTTTGGCAGAACTGACCATCGCCATCGCCGCGGAGCTTGGCTTCGAGCTGCACGACGCGCTGACCGGTGGGGCGAGCGACGCGAACACGACCAGCGCCGCGGGACTGCCCACGCTTGACGGGCTCGGCCCGGTCGGCGGCGACGACCATTCGCCCGACGAATGGCTCGACCTGTCGAGCGTCGTCCCGCGCACCACCCTCCTCGCCGCCCTGATCGACCGGGTCGCCGAAGCGATCTGACGGCCCGTGTAGAATCGGGTTCCCGTGATCGATGAGTTCCGTCACCGCACGCGCCTCGAGGTGCGCCTCGGCGATCTCGACCCCTTTGGCCACGTCAACAATGCCGTCGTCGCCACGTACGTGGAGCAGGGGCGCGTCCTCTACCTGCGCGATGTGCTGGGGACCGGCGTCGATCCGGTCAGCATGCCCTTCATCCTGGCCATGCTGAAGATCGACTACCTGTCGCAGGTGCTGTTCAGCGACGCAGTCGAGGTCGGGTCGCGGGTCGACTGGATCGGACGCACCAGCATCGGCATGTCGCACCTGCTGATCAACCAGGAGGCCCGCGAACTGGCCCGATCCGAAGCGGTGCTGGTCGCGTTCGACTATGACATCGAGAAGCCGATGCCTGTCTCGGACAGCTGGCGCACGACCATGGTGGCCCACGAGGGACGGCCCCTGGATCGACCGGTGACCGCCGCATGAGTGACGCGCAGCAGTTCGACCTCCTGATCCTGGGCGGGGGGATGAGCTACGTGGGCGCCATCCGCGCCGCGCAGCTGGGCCTCACGGTCGGCCTGGTGGAGCGCGACAAGATGGGCGGCACCTGCCTGAACCGTGGCTGCATCCCGACCAAGGCGATGCTCGAGACCGCCGACCTGCTGCATCGGGTGACGGAGCAGGGCGCGGAGTTCGGCCTGGCCGGCGGCGACGGCATCACCCTCGACTACCCCGCCCTCGGCAAGCGGCGCGACGCCGTTGTGGACAAGCACGTCAATGGCGTCGAGTTCCTGATGAAGAAGAACAAGGTGACCATCCTGCGCGGCAACGGGACGCTGACCAGCCCGACCAGCGTGCATGTCAGCGGCGGCGAATCCGGCGAGGTGGATGCGACCGCCACGAACCTCATCCTGGCCACCGGCTCGGCGCCGCGCAGCCTGCCCGGGCTGGACGTCGACGGCGAGCGGATCATCACCTCGGACGAGGCGCTGCAGCGCGAGACGGTGCCGGCCCGGGTCGCCATCGTGGGCGCCGGCGCCATCGGCGTGGAGTGGGCCAGCCTGTACGCGGACCTTGGCGCGCAGGTGCACCTGATCGAGTACCTCGACCGCATCGTGCCACTCGAGGACGCGGACGTCAGCAAGGAGTTGACGCGGATCTTCAAGAAGCGAAACGTGAAGATCTACGCCTCGTCGAACATCGACCCCAAGAGCATCGAGCGTACGAAGTCCGGAGTCCACTTCGCGGTCGAGGCTCGCGACGGCAAGACGCGGGTCGAGATGGAGACAGACGTGATCCTGGTGGCGGTCGGCAGGCGCCCGGTGACTGAGGGGATCGGCCTCGAGGAGATTCCCGGGGTCGAGATGGAGCGCGGCTTCGTGAAGGTCGACGGCTTCATGCAGACGGGAGTGCCGCATCTGTATGCCATCGGCGACATCGTGCCGGGCTACGCCCTGGCCCACGTGGCCAGCCACGAGGCGGTGGTCGCGGTCGAGAAGATCGCCGGCCACGACCCGGACCCGGTGCGCATGGAGCTCATGCCGCGCGTCACCTTCTGCCGGCCGGAGATCGCCTCGGTCGGGATGACCGAAGCCCAGGCAACCGATGCCGGCCACAGCGTGAAGGTCGGCTCCTTCCCCTTCCGCGCGCTGGGCAAGGCCACCATCGTGGGCGAGGTCGACGGCTTCGCCAAGCTCGTCGCCGATTCGGAGAGCGGCCTCCTGCTCGGCGCGCACCTGATCGGTGCGCACGCGGGCGACCTCTTGGCCGAGCCGACCCTGGCCTTGCTGCTGGAGGGGACGGCCGCGGAGATCGCGATGTCGGTCCACGCGCACCCGACCCTGACCGAGGTGCTGGTCGAGGCGGCGCTCGCCGTGGATGGCGCCGCGATCCACGTCTGAGACAATGGGATTGATGGCCAACACCAAGGTCGCGGAGCTGGGGCACAAGGCGCTCGGCCTGACGGACGCCGATGTGCTTGCCATGTACCGCCAGATGCTGCTGGCCCGCGCGGTCGACGAGCGAATGTGGCTGATGCAGCGCGCCGGCAAGATCGCCTTCATCATCTCGGGGCAGGGTCACGAGGCGGCACAGATCGGAATGACCTGGCCGATGCGCCCGAACCAGGACTGGATGGCCCCCTACTACCGCTCGATCGCATCCGCGATCACGTTCGGGATGACGCCCGAGGACATCATCACCGCGCACCTGGCCAAGGGCGACGACGTGTCATCCGGCGGGCGCCAGATGCCCGGCCATTACGGTGCAGCGCGCTACAACATCGTCTCGCTCAGCTCCCCCGTCGGCACCCAGGTGCTGCACGCCGTCGGGATCGCGATGGGCGCCTGGGTGAAGGGCGAGGACGTGGTGGCGATCACCTCGTTCGGCGAGGGAACCAGCAACCAGGGCGAGGTCCACGAGGCGATGAACTTTGCTGGCGTGCACAAGCTGCCGGTCATCTTCGTGTGCGAGAACAACGGATACGCCATCAGCGTGCCGCTCGCCCAGCAGGTGGGCGGGCTCTCGGTCGCGGCCCGCGCGGAGGGATACGGCTTCCCCGGCGTCACGGTTGACGGCGCCGATCCGCTGGCCTGCTACGCCGCCGGCAAGGAGGCGCACGAGCGCGCCATTCGCGGCGAGGGCCCGACACTGATCGAGGCGGTTGTGCACCGCCTCACCAGCCACTCGTCGGACGACGATCAGCGCCGCTACCGCGACCCCGCCGAGGTCGAGGACCTCAAGCAGCACGACCCGATCCCCCTGTTTGCGAGCCGCCTGGCGGCCGTCGGCCTGCTCATCGCCGAGCTCGACGAGCAGTACCGAGCCGAGGTGAAGGCGGAGATCAACGAGGCCTCGAAGCGCGCCGAGGCGCGTCCCGAGCCGGACGTGGCCACGGCCGAGCTGCACGTCTACGCCGAGGAGGGCGGCTGATGGCCGAGTTGAACATCCTCGAGGCGATCCGGACCGCCATGGACGAGGAGCTGGAGCGCGACCCGAACGTGATGGTCCTGGGCGAGGACGTCGGCAAGAAGGGCGGCGTCTTCGGCGCCACCGAGGGGCTGTGGGCCAAGTACGGCGGGAAGCGGGTGCTCGACACGCCGCTCACCGAGGCGATGATCGCCGGAGCCGCGGCAGGGGCCGCCATCTACGGCCTGCGCCCGATCGCCGAGATGCAGTTCGCCGATTTCTCGTACCCCGCCTTCAACCAGATCGTGTCCGAGATCAGCCGCATGCGCTATCGGTCCAACAACGCCTTTGGTCTGCCGATGGTGATCCGCATGCCGTACGGCGGCGGCGTGCACGGCGCGCTGTACCACTCGCAGAGCAACGAGGCCTACTTCACCTCCACCGTCGGCCTCAAGGTGGTGGCTCCCGGCACCCCGGCCGATGCCAAGGGCCTGCTGAAGGCCTCGGTCCGCGACCCCGACCCGGTGATGTTCTTCGAGCACAAGAAGACGTACCGCCTCTTCAAGGCGGAGGTCCCCGATGGCGACAACGTGGTCCCGATCGGCGTGGCCGACGTGGCGCGAGCCGGCAAGCACCTCTCGATCTTCTGCTACGGCTACATGCGCTTCTGCGCGCTCGAGGCGGCGGAGACGCTCGCCCGCGAGGACGGCGTCGAGGCCGAGGTGGTCGACCTGCGCACCCTCCGTCCGCTCGACACCGCCGCGGTGCTCGCATCGGTGGCCAAGACGGGAAAGGCGCTGGTCGTCCACGAGGCGAACCGCTTCGGCGGCTTTGGGGCGGAGGTCGCGGCCATCATCGCCGAGCAGGCCTTCGAGCACCTGGACGGGCCGATCACCCGCCTGGCGGGGCCGGAGGTGCCTGGCGTTCCGTTCCACCACAGCCTCGAGGACTGGTTCATGCTCAATCCAGCCAAGATCGTCGAAGCCGCCCGTGGGCTGGCCGCGTACTGATCGGCTAACCTGACGCGCATGGCAACCACCATCAAGATGCCGCAGCTCGGCGAGTCGGTCACGGAGGGGACGATCGAGCGCTGGCTGGTCAAGGAGGGCGACAAGGTCGAGCAGTACGACCCGCTCTTCGAGGTGGTCACCGACAAGGTCAACGCGGAGGTCCCCGCCGAGGTCGCCGGCACGGTCACCAAGATCATCGTCGGCGATGGCCAGACGGTGAAAGTCGGGACGCCACTGGCGGAGATCGAGACGGAGGGCGGCACCGCCGAGGCCGCGGCCCCGACTCCTGCCCCCGCGGAAACAGCTGCGCCAGAGCCGGCACCGGCTGCGGCTCCTCCCGAGCCTGCTCCAACACCGGCGGCTCCTGAGCCGGCGGCCGCGGCCGCTCCCGCCCCGGCAGCTGAGGCCGCCGCTGAGGCGCCGGCCCCGACCCCTGCACCCGCGCCACAGCCGGCGGACACTGCGGCCGCCACGGCATCGGAGCCCGATACGAACGGGACCACGCGCATGACGCCCGCGGTCCGGCGCCTGGTGCGCGAGCACGGCATCGACATCGCGCAGCTCCGCGGAAGCGGCGCCGGCGGGCGCGTCACCCGCGACGACGTGCTCGCCTTCGTCGCCGCCGGAGCCGTCCCCGCAACCGCCGAAAACCCGACCCCCGCCGCCGTGACCGAACCCGCGGCTCCCCCGCCCACGCCGGTCCCGGCACCGATGGCCGAGCCCGCCGCGGCCGCGCCAGCCCAGGCGGCCGCCCCCGCCCCCGTTGCGGCAGCCGCAACTCCCGCGCCCGCCTATGCCGCCCCGACGCCGCTCCCCGCCCCGACCGGCGGCGACGTGGAGGTTCCCCTGACCCAGATGCGCAAGGGGATCGCGGCCAAGATGACGCGCGTCAAGCAGACCGTCCCCCACGCCTACACGGTGGTGGAGGTGGACATGCACAACGTGGTGCGCTGGCGCAAGACGAACCAGGATTCCTACAAGGCGCGCGAGGGGATCGGGATCAGCTATGTGGCCGCGGTGATCAAGGCGGTGACCGAGACGCTGCGCCAGCATCCGACCCTCAACAGCCAGTTCGCTGAGGATCGGATCGTCCTGAAGCAGGCCATGAACATCGGCATCGCGGTGGCCGTCGACAACGGCCTGCTGGTGCCGGTCATTGCCAACGCCGACCAGCTCAGCATCAGCGGCGTGAACCATCGGATCCAGGACCTGGCGGCCCGCGCCCGGACCAACAAGCTGAAGCTGGACGAGATCCAGGGCGGGACCTTCACGGTCAACAACACCGGCTGGTTCGGATCGGTCTCATCCATGCCGATCATCAACAGCCCGGAGGTCGCCATCCTGTCGATGGAGGCGATCGTCAAGCGCCCAGTGGTGATCAGCGTCGAGGGCGAGGACGTCATCACCGTTCGACCGATGATGAACATGACCTGCTCCTTCGATCACCGCGTCCTGGACGGAGCCCAGGTCGGCAACTTCCTGGCCGATGTCCGCAAGCGGCTCGAGGGCTGGGACCCGGCTACCCCGATCGGCTGAGTCCGGTTCAGGCCGCGGCCGGCTGCGGTCGCTTACGCTCTGGCGGCCCCAGGACGGCGAGCAGGCGTGCCCTTCTCGTCCGCCATACGGCGCACCGCGGGGATCCAGGCCAGGGCGCCGATCGCCTGCAGAACCACCCACAGGATGACCAGCAGCCCCGGCAGTGCGACGGAAGCCGCCGGCACAAACCACACGTAGTCGGCGTCGAGCAGGCCCAGCAGCTCCAGCCCGACATCGGCGTCCGCTCCGAGGCTGTCGGGCAACCGCCCGAGGGTCAGCGTCTGCCCGCCGGGTGATCCGGCTCCGCTCCCGCCATCACCCGAATCCGTGGTGCTGCCGGGGCCGCCACCGGCGATCTCGGTGGCTGAGGCGCTCGGTTGCGGTGTCGGCGTGGATGGCGAGGCCTCGCCGGGGATCGGCGAGGCGGTCGGACTCGCTGACGGCAAAAGGCTCGGCAGGCCCGGGAGGCTGATACTGGGCAGCGGGAGGATGGGCGTTGGGCTGGCGGTATTCGACAGGCTCGGCGTCGCCGTCGGAGCCGGCGTTGCTGTAGGGCTCAGCGCGGGCAGCACGGTGACCGTCAGCGGCACGCCAATCTCCTCGGGGTTGCGACAGTCCTGGTGCTGATGCGCATGGTTCGGCCACAGGAAGTCGCCCGCGACCGTGGCGTGTGCCCGGATCGTGAACCGGACCCATTCGGTCAGCTCGAGACGGCCGCCGCCACTCAGACTCTGGACGATGACCGCGTTGCCCGACGTGCTGGACTCCCACTCGTCGCCGTTCGATGCGGTCGGCGTGCCAAGCGACTCGATCACGAAGCTCGCCGGCAGATCGACCTCGAGACAGCCGAGCTCGGTGAGCGCATCCAGGTTCGTGGCGGTCAGGGTGAAGGTGGTCGAGACGTTGGCGGTGGTCGTCAACGGGGACGCCACCAGCGTCCAGAGTAGCGCTGCGGACGCGACAGCCGGCACCAGGGCGGCGGTGACCGCCGCGGCAAGCGCTGCCAGTCGCCGGCGCTTCATGCCACGAGGCGTTCAGGACGCCAGATGCGGGTGGACAACTCGCCGGGGAGCGGTGCGTCGGGCGCGGTCTCGATGCCCGCAATGAAGGCGACCACCAGGTCCTCCTGGAGCTGCGACCCCGCCGCGTCGCCCAGACGCTTGAGAGCCTCCTCGACGGAGAGCGCCTTGCGGTAGGGGCGGGTCGTGGTCATGGCGGAAAAGGCGTCGGCCACGGCCAGCAGCCGGCCGATCAGCGGGATCTCCTCTCCCTCGAGGCCGTCGAGGTAGCCGCGACCATCCCAGCGCTCGTGGTGGAAGCGAATCCCGGCGCGGACCTCATCGACGTTGGGGACGTCCCGCACGATCGCGTCGCCCAGCGCCACGTGCTGCTTGAAGATCTCGAATTCCTCGGCGGTCAGCTTGCTGGGCCGGCGCAGGAGGGTGTCGGGGATCCCGATCTTGCCGACGTCGTGCAGGAGCCCGGACAGGTGGATGGTTTGGAGCAGATCCTCGTCGAGGCCCAGCCGCTCGGCCAGGAAGACGGCGTAGCGGGCAACGTCCTCCGAATGGCGCTTGGTGTATCGGTCCTTGGTGTCGACCGCGATGACCAGCCCGCGGAGGATGTCGAAGCTGCCGGTGGCCGAGCGCTCCTCGGGGCCGATGCGAGCGACGGACACGCCGTCCCCGCCGCTGGCCCTGGCCTCCCCGACCGCAACCGCCACCGCGGAGAGGAGCTCGGTGACCGAGTCCGCGTGGTCGGGGAAGAGCGCGATCCCGGCGCTCACCGAGACGGGCAGCGGCTCCGACTCACCGAACTGGACGCTGAGCTCGTGCAGCCGCGTCCGCAGCACCTCGACCGCTGCCTCCATCTCCGCCTGTCCCGCTTCCGGCACGACGAGCAGGAACTCATCGGGGCCGTAGCGCGCAACGGACGATCCTGCGGTGGCCTCTGCCGTCAGCAACTCGGCGACGCGGCGCAGCACGTCGTCCGCGGCGTCGTGCCCGTGGGTGTCGTTCAGGAGGCGGAAGTTGTCCACGTCGACGAGCGCGACGCCCAGGGTGCGAGCGTCGGCTGACGCCCGCTCGACGGCATCGGTCAGGAGGGCGACCACCGCGCCGTGATTGAGCAGATCGGTGAGGGGATCTCGACGCTCGGCCTCGAGCAGCAGCGCCTGCTGGCGCAGGATGCGCCGATGGGCGGCTCGGAATACGCCCAGCAGGATCACGGCCAGCAGGAGCGCCGCGCTGACCGTGACGATCACGATGTCCCGAACTGCGGCATCGATGTGAGCCAGGATCGACGTCGCCTCCCGCTCGATCGCAATCACGGCGACGGGGTCGCCCGTCGCGGTCCTCAGCGGCAGGAACTCGCGAATCACGCTCGCATCGCCATCGCCGGCGAACCCTGCGTCAGGCTCTCCGGAGAGTGCCTTCTGCATCCCCTCGGATGTTGCCGGCGTTTCGCCCCGAAGACCGGGTTGCGAGCTGAACAGGATCGAGCCATCGAGGGCGCGAACGTCGATCCGCAGCATCTTGGCCTTGCGGGTCAGGTCGACGAGGTTGGTCTCGAAGGCCACCACCTCAGCGTCCGACATCCCACCCGGCTGGAGATCGCCCTGCTGCAGCCGGCCGTTGAAGAAGAGCTCGGCGATCGCCCCGTCACGCGACACGGCGGCGGCCAGCATCGAGCTCGAGACGTGCATCGACGAGACCGCCACCAGGGCACTCGCCGTGATTCCGACCAGCACCAGGAAGACGCCGTAGACCAGCGCCAGCAGCATCGGCCTTCGCGTGCGCGCGTGCGACATATCTCGGCAAACGTTGAGGATGTCGGTCCCGGAGGTCGATAGGACGAAATTCGGGTCGGTCCGGGTGCGGTTTCGGGCGACGCCCATGTTGTTGCGCGGAGACCAAGCGCAAGGCAGGACCCCTGGTACCCCGGTACCGGTCGCCGTCAGGCCGGTCGATGCTCCCGATAGGCCGTCTTCAGCCGCGCCGCGTCGGGCGGAGTTCGGCGCGCTCCGGCCGTGCCACCGCGCGCAGCTCGTCGGTGATCAGGTCGGCGAGCGCCCTCGCGTCCACACGCCGAGTCTACGCGCCGCTCGCCGCTCCTCCCGTCGCCTCAGCGTCGGGGCGACGCGGCCGACCTCTACCCGGCCGCCGATTCCGCCAGCTCGAGCCCTTCACCCTCGATCGTGATGTGCGGCAGCCAGCGAAGGAACGGCGGCAGCCACCAGTTCCAGTCGGCGAGCAGCTGCATCGAGGCCGTCTGCCCGAGTCTACCGGGCGGCTCAGGGCTGGGGTCGTACCCCAGCCAGGGTGATCGCGACGAGGCGGCCGACGGCTGCCCTGGATGGCAGGCTCCTCGCCGCCGCAAGGGCGTGAAGGCAGTAGTTCGCGAGCTCGTCGGGTGCGATATCGGTCCGGACGTCTCCACTTCGCGCGGCTTCAACCAGCAGCCCTCGAATCAGGCTGCGCAATTTGCCCTGAGCTTCAGCGATCTGGTGATCTCGATGCAGAAATGCTGCCAGCTCCGTGTCGTGGTGCGCGCTTGACTGCTGGGAAATTGAGGCGTACGCACCAAGCACCGCCTCGAGCCGCTGGCCCGCGTTCCCCGCGCCCTCTTTGACTTCAACCAGGTATCCCAGGTGGGCGCCGATCTGGCGTTCATGCCAGGCGCGGAGGATCGCCTCAACGTCCGGGAAATACTTGTACAGGGTCGCGCGTCCGATACCGGTCGCCTCGGCGATCTGCGACATCGTGACCGACAGCACTCCGTCCTCGGCGAGAGCGGCGGTCGTATCTAGGATTGCCTCCCGCACCTCGCGCCGGTGGGTTTCGATCGTCTCCGTCCAAATCTTCGGCATGGCGCCAGTATACGTCCCGACGCGGGCGTGACACAGTGCATGGATTCAGACATACTGTATCTATCCCTCTCTTGCACCGCCCACCCGCCACAGGAGCACGCACATGGCTGACACGCCCGGTCACCCCGTTTCGACCGACGACCCCGTCGACAGCGGTAGGCTGGAAACTGCCCGCGAAGGGCCTCCGAGGACACCGGGATGGGTCAAGGTGTTCGGCATCTTGGCACTGGTCTTGATCCTCGCCGTGGTCGTGCAGCTGCTCTTCGGCATCAGGCATGGGCCCGGTCTTCACTCGTCCTATGCCTCGGTCGCCGGACTGATCGTGCCCCTCTGGTGACGATGGGACCCGGCCTGCGCAAGCTGGCCCTCGCTACTCACCTGAGCTTTTCGGTTGGCTGGATCGGCGCGGTGGCGGCTTATCTGACGCTGGACGTGACCGTGGCGACCGTGGATGACGTTCAAATACTGCGGGCCGCCTGGGTCGCGATGGGTCTGGTCGTCACCTGGGCCATAGTCCCGTTGGCGATCGCATCGCTGGTCACCGGCTTTGTGATGGCCCTGGGCACGAAATGGGGCTTATTTCGGCATTGGTGGGTGGCGATCTCGCTGCTGCTTACCCTGGCTGCCACCCTCGTCCTCCTTCAGGAGGCTGGGGTGATAGCGCACGCGGCGGCTATGGCAGCCGAGCCGACGACATCCGACGCAGAGCTCCGCAACCTCCCGTCAACCCTGCCCCATTCGGGTGGTGGACTGACAGTGCTGCTCGTCATCCAGGTCATGAACGTTTACAAGCCACAGGCCTTAACGCCCTACGGATGGCGCAAGCAAGAGGAGGAGCGTCTAGCTGCCAAATCTCGGTCGGTCATGCCGCGGGCCGCAGGCGGAGGCCGCGCAGAAGCTGGGCGTTCGCCGCGACGATGATCGTCGAGGCGCTCATGGCTACCGCGCCAAGGCTCATCGGCAGCACGAAGCCGATGGGTGCCAATAGCCCAGCGGCCACCGGGATCGCAAGCGCGTTGTAGCCGGTCGCCCAGACCAGGTTCTGCACCATCTTGCGGTAGCTCGCCCGGGACAATTCGATCGCGCCAACCACGTCGCGCGGGTCATCGCGCACGAGCACGATGCCGGCCGATTCGACCGCGACATCGGTTCCGGCGCCGATCGCGATGCCGACGTCCGCCTGGGCCAGCGCAGGGGCGTCATTCACGCCGTCACCCACCATCGCGACGGTTGCCCCGCCGGCCTGGAAGCTGCGCACGGCCGCTGCTTTGTCGGCGGGCAGGACCTGGGCTCGCACCTCGTCAATGCCGATGTGCGCGGCCACCGAATCGGCCACTGCTTGCGCGTCGCCGGTGATCATGGCCACCCGCAGGCCGAGCGCATGGAGGCTCTTGACGGCCACCACCGACTCCGCGCGGATCTCGTCCTCAACCCCCAATGCGCCGATCACGCCGCCCTCTCGCACCACGTACAGGACCGTCTGTCCGGCCGCTTCCCACTCAGCGATATGGCTCCGGAGCTCGGCGGGGACGGTCAACTGGAGGTCTGCCAGCAGGCGCGGGCCGCCTACCTGGGTAATCAATCCATCCACGCTGGCGCGGGCACCGCGGCCTGCCATCGCCTTGAACCCCGATGCCTCCGGTACGGTCACCCCACGGCTCCGTGCGGCATCCACCACCGCCTTCGCGAGTGGGTGCTCGCTGTCCGCCTCGACCGCGGCGGCCAGTCCCAGAACAGCAGTCTCCTCATGCTGCGGTACAGCGACTACAGCGCCCAGCACGGGCTGGCCGCGGGTCAGGGTGCCGGTCTTGTCGAAAATGACGATCTCGAGATCCTTTGCCCGCTCGAGCGCCAATCGGTCCTTGACCAGCAGCCCGTTCCGCACGCCCAGCGTGGTGCTGATGGCGATGACCAGCGGGATGGCGAGGCCCAGCGCATGGGGACAGGCGATGACGAGCACTGTCGCCGTACGGATCAGCGCTTCCTCGGGGTCGCCGAGCAGGGTCCAGGCTCCGAGAGTGATGATGCCCGACACGAGAGCGATGTAGAAGAGGATCGCCGCCGCCCGATCGGCCAGCACCTGGGCGCGCGAGTTGGACGCCTGGGCCTCGGCCACCAGCCGCATGATTCCGGAGAGGGCGGTCTGGTCCCCGATTGCCGTCACCTTGACCCGCAGGCTCGAGCCGGCCACGACGGTGCCGGCCACCACCCGATCGCCCGGCTCCTTGCTGACGGCACGAGATTCGCCGGTGATCATGCTCTCGTCGACGTCGGCCGAACCCTCGACGACCTCGCCATCGGCCGGTACGCGGCCTCCCGGCCGGACCAGGACCATGTCGTCGAGCCGCAGTTCGTGCGTCTTGACCGATTCGAGGCCGCTGCCGGTGACGCGCTCGGCCGTGTCAGGCAGCAGCTCTGCCAGCGCGGAAAGCGCGCCGCGTGCCTGACCGATCGCCCGCATCTCCAGCCAATGCCCGAGGCTCATGACGGTGATCAGAGTTGCCAGCTCCCACCACACGTCCACCTCGAAGACGCCAAGCGTGGCCGCCCAGCTGGCGATGAACGCGACCGCGATCGCGAGGCTGATCAGGGTCATCATTCCCGGCTGCCGGTCGCTGAGCTCCGATCGCGCTCCGCGAAGGAATACCAGGCCCCCGTACGCGAATACGACCGTGCCCAGCACCGATGGGATCCAGTCCGAGCCCGGGAACGCAGGTGCTGAATACCCAAGCCAGTCCTGCACCTCCCGACTCCAGATCACGACCGGGACGGTCAGCAGCAGAACCACCCAGAACTGGCGACGAAACACGTCCGGGTCATGCCCGGCATGCTTGTCGTGCGACGCATGGCCGCCGGCTGGTTGCGTGGCGGCCCGGTTCGACGACTGGCTATGGCTGGAATGCCGATCCGGCTTTCTGCCTTCCGGCGCGCGCGCTTGCGAGCCAGCTCGGTGGTGCCGAGAGTCGTCCATCAACCATTCACGGTGGCGGTCGCCACCATGCCGCCGGCGTAGTGGCCGGGCTCGTGGCAGCCGATGAGGATGGTCCCTGCGGTGGCGAAGGTGTGCTCCAATACCTGAGACTCGCCCGGATCCACGCTGATGCCGTTCGGCTCGTCATGGGCCATGCCGCCCATCTCGACCATCTCTTCCTCGTGATCGGCCTGGGCATCGGCGTCACCGATGAAGAACTCATGCTGAATTGCCCCCGCATTGGCCACCTCGAACCGCACGGTTTCACCGACCGAGAAGGTGAACGCATCCGGCTCGAATCGCAGTTCATCAGTCATGGTCACCGTTACCACCCGTGGCGATCCGTTCAGGGATGGTAAGGCGGCGTCGATGGACGCTGTGCTCGACGCTGCCGGCGACGAACAGGCGGCCAGGCCGACGACGACGACAGCGAGTAGCACGATCACGACTGGACGCATGAGGACTCCTCTTTCTACAGGGTGGTCGGTACAGGGTGGTCAGCAGATCCAGTCTGATTGCGATCGTGGCCGGCGCCAAGTCGAGCTCCCGAGATGCCGTGGGGCACGAGGAGCATGGCGCTCACTGACCGAAGGATTGCCCCAGGCGCTCCGCGTCACGACCGGTACAGCGACTGATGCCCGCTTGACCTAGCCTGAGCCGATGATCCGGCCCAGCAGGGCGAACCCGTCGGGACTGCCCGGCCATCGGCTCCGAAGCCCCTCGAGCCCGACCGTGCGCCGGACGTAGCGCAGGACGAGCACCGCCACGACCACGTCGTCGAGCGGACCGAGGATGGGGATGAACTCCGGGATGAGGTCAATCGGGCTGATCAGCCAGGCGAGCAGCACGACCAGTGCGACCTTGGCACTCAATGGCACTGCGCGGTCGCCGAGGAGCCGGCGAACCAGCCGAACCACGTCGGGAACGATCCGGAGCAGCTCGCCCAGCCGCACGTCGCGCGGACGGAACATCCAGAGCAGGCCGATCAGGATCGCCCACACGGCGAGGATGCCCGCGAGGACGATCGCCACGGTCCGCCAATCCACGCACATACCTTGACAGGTAGGCGTCGCTGGGCCTTGCTTCGGGTGTCATGCCCGCTCGTGCAGCACAAACGCACGACAGCACGACCGCACGACCGACGCTGACAGCGCGACCACCGCACTCCTTCGGTAGACTCCGTGCGTGGCACTCGACCCGCAGCGCGACTTCTCGACCCTGGGGGAGCTTTCCGTGCTCAACGAACCGGCCGGCCACCACGCCTCCCCCTCCGAAATCATGTACCCCGGCGGCCCCGGCGGCGACGGCGGGATCCTCTCCCCCGGCGACCCGGTCCCCGAGAACGCCGGCCCCGGCGGACGTCGGCCCGAATGGCTGAAGGTCCGTATCGGCGTGGGCGAGACCTACGCCCAGGTCAGCAGCATCATGCGCAGCCAGGACCTGCACACCGTCTGCGAGGAGGCCCGCTGCCCGAACCAGGGTGAGTGCTGGGCGCTCGGCACCGCGACCTTCATGGTCCTGGGCAGCGTGTGTACACGAAACTGCGGCTTCTGCGCGATCGACACCGGGCGCCCGCCGACCACCGACCTCGACGAGCCGCGTCGTGTGGCCGAGGCGGCTTCGGCCATGCGCCTGAAGCACGCCGTCATCACCATGGTCGCTCGCGATGACCTGCCCGATGGCGGCGCAGGCATCGTCGCCGACACGATCCGCGCCATCCGCGGCCCCTCCCCCGACACCAGCATCGAGGTGCTCATATCCGACTTGAACGGACGAGAACAGGACATCCGCACCGTGGTCGAGGCCCAGCCAGATATCCTCAACCACAACGTCGAGACGGTTCCCCGTCTCCAGCGCCCGGTCCGACGCCGGGCGCGGTGGGATCGGTCCGTCTCAGTGCTGACCATCGGCCGCGGCGTAGCACAAGAGATCGGCCACGACCAGATGGTCACCAAGACCGGGATGATGGTGGGCCTGGGCGAGACGACCGACGAGCTGCTCGAGGCCATGCGGCTCCTGCGCGAGGCCGATATCGACGTCCTGACCATCGGCCAATACCTGCGCCCCAGCCGCCAGCACCTGCCGCTGCACAAGTACTACACCCCCGCCGAGTTCGTGGCGCTCCGGCGGCACGGCCTGGAGATGGGCTTCCGTCACGTGCAGTCCGGGCCGCTGGTGCGCTCCTCGTACCATGCCGCGGAGCAGGTCCCGGGTGCGCCCGGCAACGAGGCGGTCGCCGTCTGATGGCAGCCCGCGACCATGTCGCACTCCTCGCCGGGCGACTGGCCATCACGCACCGCCAGCTTGTCGAGGCGGCCGAGAAATGCACCGATGACGACCTGGCCTGGCACCCCGGTCCCACCTCGCCGCCGATTGCCTTTCACCTGTGGCACGCCGGCCGCTGGGCGGACCGATGGGCAGCCGTGGTCTCGGGCAAGCCGCAGCGCTGGCACCGCGAGGGGCTGACCACCAAGTGGGAATTCCCTGTCGAGCAGGGCGCGGGAGACACCGGCATGGAGCTGCCCGACGAGCAGGCCGCGGCGCTCCCATTCCCCGGACGCGATCAGCTCGCGACCTACATGCGAGGCGCGTTCTCCGACCTCGAACAGGCCGTCGGCGAGCTGGACGACGAGACGATCCTGCGTGACACCGACGACCTGCTTGGCGCCACGGCCCCGCTCGATGACTCCCTGCTCCGCCACCTGTCGCACGCCAGCCGGCACCTGGGCATGATCGAGGCGCTCCGCGGGCTGCGCGGCGTCCACGGCACGGCCACCGTCTGACGCGATGGTCCAGATGCGCGACATCAGCCGTCCGCCGGCGGGCCCTGAGGAGCCGGAGGCGCCACGCCGGCCCCGGCGCGACGCACCCTTCACCCCGGCCAGCGACGAGCGCCCGCTCCTCCTCGGGCACGGCGGGCGGCTGACCGTCGAACGGCTGGGCACCGTTCCGTACGAGCCAACCTGGGAGCTCCAGGACGAGCTGGCCGAGCAGCGACGGCAGCGCCGGATCGGCGACCGGCTGCTGCTGCTCGAGCATTTCCCGGTCTACACCATCGGTCGCGGAGGAGACGAGGGCAACCTGCTGGCCACCCCGAGGCGGCTGCGGGAAATCGGTGCCCAGTTCCTGCGCGTCGACCGCGGCGGCGACATCACCTTCCACGGGCCGGGTCAGCTGGTTGCCTATCCCATCGTGGAGCTGCGCGACCCGCTCGACCTGCGCCGATACGTCCGCTCCCTGCAGGCCGCCATCATCGAGACCGCAGCTGCATTCGGGGTCGAGGCGCACGCGGAGGATGGGCTCATCGGCGTCTGGGTCGAGGGCCGGCGCAAGCTGGCCGCCATCGGGGTGCGCGTCAAGCGCGGCGTCACGACCCACGGCCTGGCGCTGAACGTGAACACCGACCTGCGCTGGTTCGGCGAGATGATCCCGTGTGGGATCGCCGACCGAGAGGTCACCTCGCTGTCGGCTGAGCTCGGTCACCCGGTCGACGTGGTGGCGGTCGAGGACCGACTGGCCGATGCACTGGCCACCGCCTTCGGCCTCACCGTGGCGGATGGTCGGTCAGGCCCAATCGGCCCGGCCGGCGCTACCGAGCAGTAGCCCCTAAGCCGAGGCGGTCTCCCGCCGGTAGACGACCACCCGCCACCACCGGGTCCCGCCATCGTGGATGACCGCATAGCCAGCGCCGCCCATCAGCCGATCCACCTCCGCGTGGCGGTGGATGCTCCAGCGATCCGGGAGCCCTCGCGACCACCACATGGCGTTCGACATCCGCATCATGACCCGCAGCCACCACTTGTCGTGGATGTAGGTCAGGCCAACCAGCCGAGGCCCGGACCGCACCGCGGCGCCGAGCAGTTCGGGCAGGTAGGGGTAGCAGCAGATCACCGAATCGGCCGTCACGATGTCGGTCGGCGGCAGGTCGGCGGCGAGCTCGACCACGTCCCCCAGCCGGTAGTCGACGCGACCTGACAGCCCCCGTCGGTCGGCTTCCTCCCTCGCGGCGTCGATGTAGTCGGGCGAGGCGTCCACGTCGACAGCATCGGCCGCGCCGGCCTCGAGCAGGGTCATGTGCACGACGCCCACGCCCGCCCCGATATCCAACAGGGAGGTACCCGCCACGCCCTGGCCAAGGAGAACGTCGATCAGTTCCTGGGTCTCCGCTCGCGGGCCGTCGCAGCACCAGCGCTCCAGGTCCTCGGCTGCCCGGCGACCGTCAAAGCCGATCCGCGCGAGCTCCTCGCTGCCGTAGAACCGGCGCGGCGGGTCAGATGTCACGCGGAGATGGTGCCCTATCCTCCGTCCATGAGCGAGGCCGATCCCACCGTCGAGCGCGCCAATGCGCCGGATCAGCATCCGCGCATCGAGGTTGGCGCCTTCGGGCCGTGGCGGGCCAACGCGTACCTCGTCTGGGATGGCCGATCGCCCGATGCCCTGGTCCTCGACCCCGGCCTTGGTGCGGCCGCTCCACTCCTCGCGCGCGTGGAGGCGAACGGGCTGACCCTGCACCTGGTGGCCAACTCACACGGGCACATCGATCACATCTTCGACAACGCCCCGCTGGTGCGTGGTTCCGGTGCGCCGCTCGCCATCCATCCCCTGGACGAACCGCGCCTCTCCGCGACCAACAACTACGGGCTCGAGATGGAGCCGAGTGTCGCGACCCGTCACCTGCATGAGGGCGAGCAGCTCAGGATCGGTGACCTCGTGTTCGACGTGCTGCACACGGCGGGTCATACGGAGGGGTCGGTCTGCCTGTACGAGGAACGGGCGGCACTGCTGCTCTCCGGGGATGTGCTGTTCGCCGGCACCTACGGCCGCACCGACCTGCCCGGCGGCGACGATGCCGCCATGCTCGCTAGCCTCGTCCGGCTGGGCCGCGACCTGCCCCCATCCGTGCGGGTCTTGCCCGGCCACGGCCCGGAGACGACGCTCGAGCGCGAGCTGCCCTGGCTGCGACGGATCGCAGAGGCAGGGCGACTCCGCTAGGCCGCGCGTGTTCGCCCACCAGCCATATTGGTACAACGTGACGTTCCCGGTTGCTCAGGTGCGTTTCCACCAGCCACATTGGTGCCACCGCGCGTGATCGGGCCAATACGCAGCTCGGAACCGAGCAGGGGTGCCGATGTACCAGCATGTTTGGTAACGCCGACACAGCTGGCGTTGCCCCAGGTGCTCGTCGGCCGGGCAACGAGCTCAACTCCAGTCGATCGAAACCACCTCGACCGGGGCCGATAGTCCCTTCAGCTTCACCGTGCGACGACCTCCCTCGCTGAACGAATGCCTGGCGACAGCCAGGGTGGACGAGCTCACCAGGATCTCCCCTCCAGCGGCTGCAGCGCCGATCCGCGACGCCTGGTTGACGCCGGTTCCGACATAGTCAAGGCCCACTCGATTGGCGGCAGCGCCATGGATGCCGATGCGAACGGCCAGCGCGAACCCCTGGGCGCGGCGCTGCTCGGCAAGGCGGCGCTGGATGGTGACCGCGGCCTCGATGGCCTGGTCGGCATCGGCGAAGGCCAGGAAGAAGCCATCACCGGTGGCCTTGACCTCTTCCCCGCCCTGTTCAGCAACGGCCGCGCGCAGCGTCCTGTCGTGGATGCGGATGACGCCGTCCCATGCCTCATCACCCAGCGTCTCGGCGAGCTGCGTCGAGTCGACGATGTCGGTGAACATGAAGACGCGTTCGGAGCGGGTGGTCGCCATGCCCAGCGGAGTCGCGCCGGCAGCTCCTGCGAGCTCGCTCATCACGGCGTCCGCCCGCCTCAGATCCAGCTTGGCGCCGAGCCGTTCGAAGGCGTCCCGCGCCGTGCGGGCCTCGATCGCGGCCCGATCGGCCTCATTTTCGGCGCGGTATGCGGCGGCCAGCACCACGCGCGTGCGCGCCACCTCATATGGCGCGTCGAGTCGCGTCCAGAGCCCGATCGCCTCGCGCAGACGCGTGCCGGCCTCCGCAATATTCCCCTCGGCGAGGGCCACGAGACCAGCGGCCGATGCGGCGGCGGCGCGAACCGCCGGGGTGTCGAACTTGTCGGCCAGTTCCGTCAGCTCGTCGGCGGCAGCCCTCGCCCCCGCCAGATCGCCGGCTGCTACCAGGATCTCGGCCTGCGCCGGCAGGAGGGCCAGCCGGTAGACCGCACTGTCGGTGGGCGCCCGCCATGAAGGGCGCCCCGGCTCGGTCAGCGCGCCATGGATGGAGTCGACGGCGGCCGCCGCCTTGCCCTGAGCCAGCCGCAGCAGGGAGAGCATCGGCTCCGTGTCCTGCCCAAGCGCATGGGCGCCGAGCAGGGCCTCCTCGGCTGCCGGCAGGTCGCCACGCCGAAGGCGAATCTCCCCAACCTGGTAGAGCGCCAATCCAGCGGCGCCGGGGATGTATCCGCGCAGCTCGACCGACGCCAGCTGGGCCTCCGCCTCCGCCTCCGGCCATGCGCCGTGCAGCCGTTTGACGTCGGACCGGAACAGGCGGCACATGCCCGGGTAGCCGTTGATGCCCTCACGCTTGCACCATCGGTCCTGGGCCTCCGTCCATTCGAGCGCGCGTCGGACGTCTCCCACCGCCGCGCAGGCCTCGATCGTGGCACAGAAGACGCCGCCGGCCACGGCGGGCTCCAGCTCACCGCTGATGGCAGCCACCGCCGCTTCGTCGGCGAGCGCGAACCCCTCCTCGACGTCGCCTCTTGCCAGCAGGCTCGCTGCCCGGCCGGCCATGGCGAAGGCGCGCAGATCCGACAGACCCAGTCGCTCCGCAATCTCCTGCGCGCGCGTGGCCTGGGCCAGCGCCTCCTCGTTGTTCCCGGCCACGGATTCGACGCCCGCCTTCGTGCCGGCCAGCCAGCCGTGGCCGATGTTCTCCTCATGCCCCTCCAGCATCTGCTCGACCCGCTTGATCCACGCCTTGGCCACCGGGACCGATAGCCGGAAGATGTTGTCCCGCGCGAGGTTCAGGGCAACCATCACCGCGGTCTGCATGTCACCGGACTTGGTCGCACCAGCGAACGCCCGTTCGCGCGCCTCGATGGCGAGCGTCAGCTGGCCCGTCCACCACGCGGCCTCGGCCAGCAGCTCGAGGTCCGGGGGGCTCAGGGCCTCCTTCGCGTCTGCGCTGGACAGGAGATCGAAGGCCGATCTCCACTCGTGGCGACCCAGCGCGGATCGAGCCGCTTCCACCGGCGATGCCTGCTGCGCGTCAGGCGCCTTGGTCAAGTGCTCCTCCAGTCCGGATCATTCTGCCACCCGGTCGCTGGACCCTATCGGCCGGGCATCGAACCAAGTAATGTGCCACCTGATGAAGCGAGCCGCGGTCACCCTGTTCCTGGTCGGCGTCGTCGGGCTGCTGCTCATCCAGCTCGTGCCGTACGGTCGCGACCACACCAATCCCGCCGTCGTCAGCGAGCCCCCCTGGGACTCGCCCGCCACCCGAGCCACCGCAGTGATCGCCTGCTTCGACTGCCACAGCAACCAGACCGTCTGGCCCTGGTACAGCAACATCGCGCCGATGTCGTGGCTCGTCCAGCGCGACGTGGACGAGGGCCGCAAGCGCCTCAACTTCTCCACCTGGACCGCCGGCCAGGGCGGCGCGGCGGCGGGCATGGTCTCGTCCGACAAGATGCCTCCCTTCCAATACGTGCTGGCCCACCCGGAGGCGAATCTGTCCGAGGCCGATAAGGCCGCATTCATCAAGGGGCTGACCGCAACCTTCGGCGGCGGGAGCAACTGAGCCGTCGCTCTTACCAATGTGGTTGGTACATCGGCGCTTCAATGGCCCAGCAAGGGCCTGGACGCGTCCCGGTACCAATGGAGTTGGTGCCATCGCACGCTGAGAGACCCATACGCGCTGTTGTACCAATGGGGTTGGTAAAACGCGCGGCGCGCATGCACGGGGTGAGGTGCTGGTCCGAAGTCCGCGACTAGGTATCGACAACGGCGGGGATATCCAGCCCCAGATGGTGGGCCAGCGCTCGGCGCACCTGCCGCCGTGTTTCCCGAGTGGAGACGATGCCCAGCGGCTGGCCTCGGACCCGTTGCTGTGTCACGGTGCGGACCTGGCCGCACATGATCACGCCTGGCTTCGTCTGGCCAGCCTCGCCAGCCGGGATCGCCACCTCCCCGTGGTATCGTGGCTCGGCGCGGGCAGCGGTGATCGGACAGACGGTCATTAGCCCAGACCGATGAAACGGCTCGTACGAGACCACCAGGACGCGTCGTTTCCCTGCCTGCTCGTGACCCTCTGCCGGGTCGAGACCAACGACGACGACCGCCCAGCGCAGCGGCCCTGTCGTCATCCCGGCCATGTCTCCGGATCAGTCACCGGGATGTCGGCATCGATGGCTTCGGCCTCCGCCTGGAAGGCGGGATCAGCCGCAGCACGTTCCCAGGCGGCGGCCTCATCGGCGTCGCGGATCCGTCGCCGAAGCTCATCCACGGCCAGCTCGATCACCCCGTCCTGCGTGGGTGCCGCGTGATAGTCGTCGGCCAGCTCGCGAACGGCGCGAACCGTCCCGGGCGCCAGGTTGTAGGTGCGCTTCTGCTTGGCTGGCATGGCCCGATCGTGGCACGTCCGGATCGACGTGTCAATCTGGGTGTACGCTGCATTCTCGGAAGCCGTTTTCGCAAGGTCTCCCGCAAGGTGGATCGGCTATACCTGCGCCGTGATCCTGCTCCGGCTCAACTGCTCGACATTCTGGGTTGACGTGCGGCTGCGCGAGATCAACGGGCGGTGGATCGCATCGGCCGATACGCCCGGGGGGCCGACCCTCGGACTGGGCAAGGGAGCGATCGAGGCAGTCGAGCATGCCCTGGAGCCATTTGAGGGGATCGTGGAGGAGCTGCTGGCCAGCCTTCCAGGTGCCGAGCTCAGCTAGGCCGTCAATCTCGCTCTGACCACCGAGGCCCCGCAGACGCCGCCCTAGAATCACGCCGTGAAGGTTACCGTCAGAGACGTCCCGATCCACTACCTGGACGAAGGTGAGGGCCGGCCGATCCTGATGCTCCACGGTCGACCTGCCGACCATCGGCTCCCACGCCACAACCTCGAGCCGATCTTCGAGGGGCGCTCGGGCGTTCTTGGCCGTTAGGAGCGCGCAGCGCACTTCCGCGAGGCCGATAGCCTCCGCCCCGCACCCGCATGTACGCAGGGCGTGCACAACGGACAACCTGCGCTCCCAATCGGGCCCAACTTGCCTGTCGCGCACGCCGGGCGTGCATCAGCGCCAATGAGCGCACCTGAACAGCCCCGCAGCAGCGGCTTCTTGGCTGTTATGCACACTGCGCGTAAGTCCTGAAGACTGGCAGCCCACCCCAGGCCGATAGACTCCACCACATGCCCAGAGCCAAGGCGGCGACGAAGGACCACGATCCCGGGCCACAGGCCGCCGGCGAGCGAGGCGAGGCCGAAGCAGAGGCCGCCCGCCACCCCATCAAGGTGGAGAAGGCCACGGTCCGCATCGGGACAGCCAGCTGGACAGATCCGACCATGGTCGAGCCGGGCGTCTTCTACCCGCCGGACGCCACAAACGCGGAGGAAAGACTCCGTTACTACGCCGACCAGTTCCCCATCGTCGAGGTTGACGCAACCTATTACGCGCTCCCCACCCGACGCCTCGGCGAGCTGTGGCTCGAGCGCACGCCGCCCGACTTCACGTTCGACATCAAGGCCCACGCCCTGATGACCGCGCAGCCATCCGAGGTGAAGCGGCTGCCGAAGGAGATCCGCGACGAGCTGCCACCCGAGCTGCTCGAAAAGAAGCGAATCTATGGCAAGGACCTCCCCACGGAGCTGCGCGACGCAATCTGGGAGCGTTTCAAGGATGGGATCGCGCCGCTCCATTCATCGGGCAAGCTGGGGGCGGTCTTCCTCCAGTACCCGCGCTGGTTCTTCCCGTCCAACGAGAGCCGCGACGCGATCGTGGAGGCCAAGGAGCGGCTCGGAGACATCGGTCTGGCGGTGGAATTCCGCAACAACACCTGGTTCAACGAGAAGAACCACGAGCGGACGATCAACTTCCTGGAGAAGTACCAGATCCCGTTCGTGATGGTCGACGAACCTCAGACGAAAACCGCCCTGCCTCCCATGGTGGCAGTCACCTCGCCGCAGCTGGCGGTGGTCCGCTTCCACGGCCGCCGCACCGAGACGTGGGAGGCCAAGGGGATTCCGGTGGTCGAGCGCTTCCGCTACCTCTACGACGCCGATGAACTGGGCGAATGGGTCCCCCGCATCCGGCAGGCGGCCGGCTCCGTCAAGAACCTGCACCTGCTGATGAACAACTGCTACGCCAACTACGGCACAACCAACGCCCGCGAGATCGCGGCGATGCTGGCGGAGGAGTGACGACGGCTACGCCGGCGACGCGACGGGGAGGCCGAGCTCGCCGGCCGCGGTCGCCTGGCGCGCGTCGTAGGTGACGAACGCGTCGAGCTCGTCGCCCAGCTCCAGGGCCGAGGCCAGGTGGATGGCATCCAGCGACCGCAGGGCAACCGGCTCGATCACGCCCGCGCGATTCGCGATCGACGGGTCCAGGTCGATCACCGTGACGCCGTCGAACGCCGCCTGGACGGGTGCCTCGCGCGACATCGGGAGACGCCTGACCGCTCGCCTCACCTCGACCACCGCCACCCGATTCGTGAACCGCTGCGGGTGGCGCCGGAGGAACTTCCGCAATGCGGCGGTCTCCAGCTCGGTCACCGCCAGTTTGACCAGGGCGGAGGCGTCGAGGTACGCACCGCTCACCAGGTCTCCTCGTCCCGCATCTCACGCAGGACGTCTGACAGCTGCTTGCCGGGGAGCGGCGGAAGCGGCTTGATGGTGAGCAGATCCCGCTTGGCCGGCGTGATGCGGCCCTCGGCCAGCATGCGCTCGTACGTCGAGGTCGGCCGATCCGGCATAGGCGTCAGGTGGGCCACCGGCTCCCCGCGCTCGGTCACCTCGTAGGCCCGCCCCTCTTCACGCACGTGCTTGAGGTAGACCGATAGGTTCTGGCGCAGCTCGCGGACCCCCACCCGCTCCGGTCGGCGCTTCTGAGGACTCATGACGCACAACTGTAGCACATGAGCTTTGGCTCCCCGAGATCGCCGCGATGCCCATTGCGGCGGCCCTCACCGACGACCCTGCCCGCAGTCTGACCGCAGGGTGCCTGTGCCAGACTGCGCTCAGCTCATCCGCATACGGGTGCGAAACGCATGAAGGCTGTCGTCGTCGGCATCGTCTCGGGGCTCTTCGTCGCAGCCTCCGTCCCGTACGGATGGGGGGCGGGCCTGGTGGTTGGCGCGCTGGCCTGGTACCTCACCTCGCGTGCCGACGATCAGGAGCGCCGCATCAGGCAGCTCGAGGCCGGGCCTGCCCCAGCCGCGCCCAAGGCTGAGGCGGCTCAAGCCGCGCTCCCCGCGGACGCGGTGCCGATCGCGCTACCGCCCCCGCCGCCACCGCACGTCCCCTACCTCCCCGGGGCCGCGATGCCCGCCACGGCCTGGAACGCAGCCAAACCGGGCGCACGCGCCGCGTCGGTTTCGAGTCCGGCCACGGTGAAAGCTGCGACACCGGCGGCACCCCGCACCTCCCTCGCCGACCTCGAGACGCTGTTTGCCGGCCGGCTGCTGGCCGTGGTGGGAGGGCTGGCGCTGCTCATCGGCGTCGTCTTCTTCCTGGGCCTGGCCTTCAGCCGCGGCTGGATCGGCCCCGAGCTACGGGTGGCGCTGGGCCTGGTGGTCGGGACCGCCATGTTCGCCGTCGGCGCCTGGTTCCTGCTCAAGCCGACGAACCGCACCCGGGAGATCCTGGCGCTGGTGCTGGTGGCGGTGGGGCTGGCGGTCGTCTCGCTGGGCCTATTCGCCGCCTCGCGTCTGTACGCACTGGTGGCGCCCGAGGTGGCGGTGGGGGGCGCCCTGCTGGCTGCCTCCCTGGCGGCGGCCGTCGCCATCCGGGCCCGATCCCAGCTGGTTGCCGGATTCGGCCTGGTCGCAGTCCTGGCCGCGCCCCCGATCATGGGTGCCGGCGCCACGCTGCTCACGATCGTCTTCCTGGGGGCGGCCATGATCGGGACCACTGCGATCTGCATGTACATGCCATGGCGATGGCTGCCGACCGTGGCCTTCCTGCTCTCCTTCCCGCAGCTCGGCCTGTACGTCAGCGACTACCCGAACCTCGCCGTGGGGCTGGCGGCGGTGGTCGTGTACTGGGGGCTGAACATCCTCTCCGCGGCCGGCGAAGAGGTCCGCCGGCCCAGCCAACAGCTGAGCCCGACATCAGCGACGCTGCTCGTTGCGACGGCCGCATTCACCACCTGGGCCGGCTTCCAGCTGCTGAGCGGAGCCGCGGAGCCGTGGCGCGGCCTCTTCCTGCTGGGCGAGGCGGCAGCCCACCTGACGCTCGGCTCCTTCTTCCTCGCACGCAACGGCGAGCGGCATCCGTTCGGGATGCTCGTCTTCGGTTCGGGAGTCGCGGCGCTAACCCTGGCCGTGCCGGTCCAGCTGGGGGCGAACTGGGTACCGATGGCCTGGGCGGCCGAAGCGGTGGCCCTGGCCTGGGTCTACGCCCGGCGCGAGCATGGATACGCGGGGGCGGTGGCCGTCGTGCTCGGCGCACTGGCGCTCGGTCATCTGCTGTTCGTCGAATACGCGGTCACCGCGTTCGCCAACCCGTCACCCTCCGGCATCCCGTTCGCCAATCCCGATGGGCTCGCCCTCGCCTTCGTGACCCTGGCGGCGGCGGCGGCGATCGCGTTCCTCCACCGTCGTGGCGAGCAGGTCGGGGTGGCGGCCGCGATGGTCTTCGTCTACGCGCTGGTCCTGCCCCATGAGCTGTCCGGCATCCCGCTGGTGGCCGGCTATGGGCCGCTGACGGCGGCCGCGGTCCTCGCCGAGCGACGCTGGGCCCAGGTCCCCATGCGGGTCGATCTGCGGTCGCTCGCGGGCCCCTGGGCCACCACGATGGCGATCGGCGAGCGGGCCCTCTATGCCTCTGGCGCCCTGGCGGCGTTCCTGGGCCTGCGCTTCGCCATCGTGGAGTACCTGCCTACCTGGATCTTCAGTCGCGAGCTCGGGGCATTCGCCTGGACCCTCGAGGAGCAGCCCTTCTGGGACGAGCGGACGGTGGTGGTGGCCATCGTGGCGGCGACTGCCCTGGTGATCGGATTTAGCGCCGGGGACCGGGTGTACCGATGGGTGGGCTGCGTCGCCGCCGCGGTGGCGATCGCCTACCTTATGCCGTTCGAGGTGACGGCCGCGTGGAGCGTGGTCGCCTGGCTCGCGCTGGCCCTGGTGCTCCACGTCCTCGGCAACCGATGGCAGCCGGACTGGGTGGTGCGCCCCTTCGCTTCCTACGCCTTCGCGCTGGCCGCGGCGATCGAGACACTGGCCGTGGTGGCGCCGCCGTATCGGCTCGTCGTCCAGGCGGTGAAGGCGACAGAGCCTGCCATCCTCAACGGCGGCATACTGGCGGTGGCCGCCTTGACTGCCGCATTCCTCGCCCGCGCCTTCCTGCCTCCGCGCAACCTCGACGCCCGGATCGCCCAGATCCTGGCCGGCGCGGCGGGGGTCTACCTGCTCTCGATCGGCACCGTCGACCTGTTCCAGGCCAACCTGGGGGGCGCGATCGGACTCGATGAGCTGCGGAAGCAGGCGCAGGTTGCGCTCAGCGTGCTGTGGGCCGTGCTCGGCGTGGCCGGCTTCGTCATCGGCCTATTCCGTCAGTCGACAAACGCCCGGCTATTCGGCCTTGGGCTGCTTGCGCTCGTCACCGGCAAGGTCTTCATCGTCGATCTGGCCGCGCTCGACGTCGCGTACCGGGTACTCTCGTTCCTGGCGCTGGGCCTCCTCCTGCTGGGCGCCGCCTACCTTGCGTCGCGGTTTCAGCCTGACCGACCCGTCCGTTCCGGACAGAAGCCGCCGGGCTGACGCACCAAAGCCCGCGAGATCGCATCGCTGCTGGCAGGCTTAAGCGCCTGACGCGTCCTCCTCTGCATGCGGGAATACACTTCCGAGGTGACCCTGCCGGAGCTGCGGACCAACCCGAACGCGCTGCCCGGCGCCGAGCCACCCCGCATCGGTCCTATCCCGTTAACGGAACCACCCTGTACGCAGAGGTCCGTGGGTCTGGTCCCGCGGTGATCCTGGTGCACGCCGGTGGCGAAGATGCCGAGCAGTGGCGTCCGGTCGCTGAGCGGCTGACCGGCTTCACGGTCGTGACCTATGACCGCCGCGGAACGCTGCGCAGCGGTCGAGAGAACTGGCCCGGCGGGGGCTCCCCACAGCACGCCGATGACGCCGCCGTGATTGCCGGCAATTGACATATGTACGTTCTGATGTACTGTTACCCATCATGAAGACGGTACCGATCTCCGAGCTCCGCCAGCGAGTGGCTGACGTCATCGATGAGGTTCGCACGAGTGACGAGCCGACCGTGGTCCTCCAGCGGTCGCGGCGGGCGGCGTACATCGTGAACCCCGAGCGCTACGAGCGCGACCAGAAGGAGCTCAGCCTCCTCCGCCGGCAGCTGTTCGTAGCGGAGGTCCGCGAGGCAGAGGCTGAGTACCGAGCGGGCGGCGCTCCCCGCTTCGACGACGTGGACCGGCTCCTCGACCAGCTCCGTTCGTAACGGTGCGGTTTTCCGCATCGAGCCGATTCTTTCGCAAGGCGAAGAAGTTGAAGGAACCCCAGGCGTCCATGCTCCGGGCGGCATTACGCCGTTTCGCCACCGACCCGCAGGACCAGCTGCTCCGCACGCACAAGTTGAAAGGCGAGCTGGAAGGTTATTGGGCTTTCGCCGTGGACGACGATCTGCGCGTCCTCTTTCGCTGGGAGGGCGATGAGGCCTTCCTCGTGAACCTCGGCTCCCACGACGAGGTGTACTAAGGGCAGACTGAGCCGATGTCGACCGCACCGCGCGCTGGGTACTTTCGTCAGGCTTTTGGCCGCCACCACCTGAGGTTCATGCTCCGCGTTCCGAGCACGGGGTTTCCTGGTGAACTTCTTTTTCCGCGCGAGCTGGCACACCTTCATCGGTGCCCTGATCAGCGATGACACCACGGTGGACACGCAGAGCATGCGTGGTCTGCTGCGCCACCACCTGACGCACGCTACCGAGGGGATCGTGCTGGCCACGCTCGTCACCGCCGCGCTGATGGGCCTCGGCAATACGCCGCTCTTCCTCATCCTGGGGGGCTATACGGGCGCCTGGATCCTGACGGACCTCCTCGTCACTCGCTCCGACATCCGGGTCTCGCCGCTGCTTGGCTTCCGGCTGGCCACCGCCACCTGGCCCGCTGCCTTCGTCGTGCTGGGCGCCGCAGGCTGGTCGGGCGCCGCATACCACGGAGAGGTCGTCGCGTTGATCGGCCTGCTGGTGGCGGGGATGGTTGCCCTCGTCCATACGCTTCCGACGACCGTACTATGGACGCTGGCCGGCACGGGCGGAATCTCGATCGGGGCAGCCCTGGGCGGGCCGCTCGGGCAGCAGCATGTGCTCGCGGTAGCCGGCGTCCTCGCGGGAGCCGCCTTCGGCAACCGGATGCGCCAGGTGATCGAGGATTTCCTCGGCAGGCGCAAGCGGCTCCTGCACGAGGTCACCCGCGTGCCCAGCTCTCCTGACCCGTACGTGATGGCGGCCGGCCTGCTCGAGCCGCTGACGCGCCACACGCCGCTGAAGACCGCCTCCATCACCTGGTTCACCGCCGACGGTCGGTCCGTGCTCCTGGGGATCGTCGGCACGAACCTGTCGCCCTATCTCCGCGCCGGGGCGGTGCTGCCGGAGCATCGCAACGAGTACTTCCGCACCCACGCGGCGAGCGGCCCATGGATCACCGGCTGGACCGTGCAAGAGGAGGACGGTGGCTATTCGCGCAGCGTCGCGGCGATGGGCGTGGATGCGGTCGTCTTCATGCCGCTGTCATACGAAGGGCGAATGATCGGGCTGCTTGGTGCGGCCGTGAGCAATCCGGCAGGCGGCCAGGCGACCGTTGCCGAGCACATCCCCGTTTTGGCCGAGATGGCCGATGTCGTCGCCACCACCCTGGGCCCGGCGATCGCGAAGCTCGAGGAGCGCTCGAGCGCCACGCACCTGATCGACGAAATCCTGCTGCAGCGCCGCTACTGGCCCGTATTCCAGCCGATCCGCGACATCGTCTCGAACCAGGTCGTCGGGTACGAGGCACTCACCCGCTTCGACGCGCCACAGACGACAATGCGCCTGTTCGACATGCCGCGCTCGTCGGACGGGGCCGGGACCTGGAGTTCGCCACCATGCAGGCCGCCGTCAGGGCCACCAGGGAGCTTCCTCCCAACTGCTGGGTCAGCGTCAACGCGTCGGCGGCCCTTCTGTCGGAGACCGATACGCTTGCCGACATCCTCGGGCCGCTCGATCGGCCCACGGTCATCGAGCTCTCCGAACACGATGTCATCACCGATTACGCGCCGATCGCGGCGGCGATGGAACGCCTGGGTCCTGGCCGCTTGCTCGCGGTGGATGACGCTGGCTCCGGCTTCGCGAGCCTGCGCCACATCCTGGAAGTACGCCCGGCCTTCGTGAAGATGGACATCGGCCTGGTCCAGAGCGCTGCTACCGATCTCACACGGCGCGCACTCGTCGCGGGGTTCGTCCACTTCGCCCGCGACGCGGACTTCACCCTCGTGGCGGAGGGAATCGAGAGCGAGGATGACCTTGACACCCTCAGGGAGCTCGGCGTTGCGCTCGGGCAGGGCTACCTGCTCGGCCGCCCGGAGCACGCCTCCTTCCTCGAAGACCAGGTCGCAACGGCCACGTCCCCCCGCCCTCGGGTCCAGCGGGCGCGGGCGAACTAGGAGGGAGCCGACCACCGAAGCGGCCGTGGAGCATCATGCGCTGAACATGGCCGACTACCCCCCGATCGACACCTCCATCCCGCCCAGCGGCACCGGCTGCGTCGAGTGCCTCGCCACTGAAGGCGGCTGGTGGTTCCACCTGCGCCGATGCGTGCACTGCGGCCACATCGGCTGCTGCGACCAGTCCCCCTCGCAGCACGGCAGCAAGCATGCCGCGGCGGAGAACCACCCGATCATCCGCAGCTTCGAGCCCGGCGAGGACTGGTTCTACGACTATGTGGAGGATGAGTACGCGGAAGGCCCTGAGTTGGCGCCGCCGGACCACCACCCGCTCAGTCAGCCCACCCCCGGCCCGGCCGGCCGCGCGCCGCGCGACCGCCGTTGGCATCTCCACCCGGCTGCACCCTGAACCGTGGCTTGGGAGGCGCCCCGGTTGGTTCGGGGGGATCAGCCGGTGGTCGCTCCGTGTCCTCGCGCTCGGCAGTCGCTAGAGCCTTCCGTGCGTCGCCCACGGGGTCAGCGCTCTTAGGGAGTGGAGGGACTTGGGCCCGGTTGCCGCTCTTCGCGGCAGGCCACTCAACTTTGATCCGGATGCGCGGCAGACCCCGCTGCCGAAACATCTCTCGGGCTATCCATCCCCTCTGGACCATCAACGCGAGGAATCCCAGCACTCCGCGCACAAAGAGATAGATCGCAGCCGCCCAGACGATGATCCAGAGCACCCAGATCCAAAGGGCTGAATCCGGCGTCGGCCTGAACGATGCGAGCGCGAAGCCTCCTCCTCCGCCCGTCACGACGTAGACCGACCCTGGGGTAAGCCCCATCGGTACTCGGTTGAGTACTCCAGCGACCCACGCGGGGATTCGCAATCGTGCCCTCCCTGCCTCCTGATCGAGAGCGTCCACACCCGAGGCAGCCTTGCGTCAGGGTACAGGTCAGAGCCCTGCATCAGGTATACAACCCCGTCGCGGTTGGAATGAGCAACTTCCATCGACCATTGAGACAGACGGCTGTCACAGTCGTGGTTGACTATCGAGCACCGGTCGCCTTCGTAGGAACCGTCAGGTTTTCGCTCGCCAACTCTCGACCGGCCACAAGGGAGGAGTAACGCCCTTGGCCCGGAATGCTTCGGTCCTCAGCGAATGGACGGAAAGCGTGTCCTCGGACGGTCGCCGCCGACTGCACCTTCTCTGCAGGAACGAAGTCGCGGTCCAGGTAGAGCGCGCGATCGGCGCCGCGCTCGGCGATCGCTTACCCATCCGGGCGGCCGACGAGGGAGAATGGACGCACCGATATCCACTGGCCAGACCACTTACGGAGGAAGAGGTCGGATTTCTCGAGCTGCTCGGCCATGTGCTCACGCTGCGTATCGGACCACCGGTCGTTGTCGCGATCGCCCTCGATTGGTACAAAGATCCGCAGAGCCACGAGGATCCGGATCTTTGGGCAGATACCCACGTTGGGGAACTGATACACGAAGCTAAGTACGCTGGATCTGCCCCGCATGCGAAAAAATTGGTGGCCGAGCTCGCCCAGGTAATGGCACAGCACCCAGACCTGTCCCAGGCTGAGGTGGTGGTCAGTGTTCCGAGCCATTCCCCCGGGCATTTCAGCGAACGGCTCGCCAAAGCGGTGGCAAACGTGCGCAAGCTGCCGCTGGCGGAGCTGACAGACAACGCTGCTGCCCCAGTCAAGGACACCCCTGCAGATGAGCGGCCGGCTCGCGAGTTCGCGATCGAGGCGGCAACGATCAAGAGGCGAAGCGTCATCCTCATCGACGACGTTTGCCGGAGCGGCGAGAGCCTCCGGACCGCCGCCGCATTCCTGGACTCTGTCGGCGCGTCGAGCGTTTCCGCGCTTGTCGCCGTCAGAACGATGCGAAACTAGGCGAGCGATGGATTCAGTACAGCGCGCCGTCGCGGCCTGGCACATCTGGCGGACCCCCGCCCCCCTGCTGCGCGCCTTGCGGGATGATGGGCCGGGCGTTGTGGACGAGGCGTGCGCGGGACTCGATGACGCGGTTCAGCGAGACCTCCTTCAATCGGCGACCCACCTCGAGGAAGCAGGGATTGGCGCGCTCATCTTCGGAGGCGACGACTACCCTGAACTACTGAACGCTCTTCGATCGCCGCCAGCGATCCTCATGAGCGCGGGAAACACCGCCCTCCTCCATCGGCCGGCAGTCGGCATCTGTGGATCACGATCAGCGTCGGCCGAGGGCCTTTCCGCCGCGCGGTCGCTGGCCCAGGCGCTTGCTGGCAAGGGTTACGTCACGGTCGCGGGCAACGCCATCGGTGTGGACGCCGAAGCGCAACAGGGTGCTCTCGAGGCCGGCGGCGGCGTCATAACTGTCCTGCCAGAAGGAATCACCCACGCCCGATTGCGTCACGGCGATGAGGACGGAATCTCTGAGTCGGGCCAGTTGCTCGTTCTTTCCCAGTTCCCCCCGGGTCAGCCATGGAGCGTTGGGGGCGCGATGGCCCGGAACGGCTTGATCGCGGCTCTGACCCAGGCGCTCGTGGTGATCGAGGCGTCCGAGCGTGGCGGAACTCTAGCGGCCGGGGAAACTGCCCTTGCCATGGGCCGGCCTGTCCTGGCGCTCGAATTTGACGCCGGCACTCCGCTTGGCAATGCGATGTTGATCAAGAAGGGCGCGTTGCCAGTTCGGACCCCGCGAGCCGTTACTAACTTCGTGGAGACTCTCTCGACCGCCTCCCCACCTGAGGCTCCCGAAGATCAATTGTCCCTTACCCTATGACCACGGCTGCGGTCGGCTTGAGGATTCGCCCATGTCAGCCTTCCGTCGGCTCGCCTTCGGCGACAGGCTGGACCGGTTCCTCGTGGACGCGGCTGGCCTCGACGATGGTCGGCTGGCCGTCGCGGTCCTTCCAGCGCGTCTCGAGGCGGAGGGTGTTCCCCTCGCTCACCAGGTGGAGGACGGCCTTGTAGCCGGTCGGGGTCGACTCGATCGACTCGATGCTGGCCTCGGTCATCGGCATTGGCAGCATGGCCACGATCGGGCCCAGGCTCGAGCGCAGCTCCTTGCTCATCTCCTCGGCCGCCTTGCCGATGTCGCCGGCCAGCAGCGCAGCGCAGGTTGCCTGGGCATGCTCGCGAACCGCCTGCTCATCCATCGGTTGACCTCCCAAGAAGCATATCGGTCTTGTCATCCGGCATCCCGGCGAACCACCCATCGAGCACCTGGCGAAACAGCGGCTCGGTGGGCGCTGCGCGGTGGAAGAGGGTCATGCTAGAGCGTAGCTTCTTCGCGTCGATGGGGCCGAAGGTGTCTTCTGCGGCCCGGTCTTTCAGCGCAAGGACGGCGGCGGCGCATTCGCGTAGCCGCGGCCCGAGCACCCGGTGAACGAGGTAGGCACGAGCCTCCTCGATAGAGTGGATCGCGAAGCGCTCCGACATCGGGCTCTGCCCCAGCCCGGCGATCTGGGGAAAGATGAACCACATCCAGTGGCTAGTCTTGCGCCCTTGCCGCAACTCGGCGAGCACCCGGGCGTACACCGGCTCCTGCGCCGTCACGAAGCGATCGAGATCGTCCGAGGTCAAAGCGATTCGTCGCAGGCGACTGGTGACACTGCCTCCCCTGCCATCGGTGCGCTCCGACTAGACCTCGACCAGATCCACCCCAGTCGTCGGTTCGGGGATCGGTTCGCCATCCTCACGCATGCCTTCGAGGTGGAGCTGAATGGCCTCGCGGATCAGGCGTTCGACTTCGACGCGCGTGCCACCGGCTGCGACGCAACCGGGAAGATCGGGGACGTACGCCGCGTACCCGGTGGGCGAGCGCTCGATGACAATCGCGTACTTCATCGGTCTTCCGTCGCAACCGGAGCGGGCTAGCCCGGCGTCGCCTGGAGGATGCGAAAGCCGCAGGAGCGCATCACCCGGGCCACATCATCGGGGTATGGCAGCCCGTCCAACAGCACACCCTTGCGACGCGGCGACAGGATCTCAATGCCGATCACCGATCCGTCTGCGGCGTAGTTGATGCCGCGGGCGTCGTCGAGCCGGACCTGATGGTCCACCGCGGAATCGGTCAGCCGGAGGTAGGCGGCGTCCACGGATTCGTCGTACTCCAGGAGAAGATCGGTCCGCTTCCGAGCTACCTCCGCCATGTCGTCACCACTCTGACGTCGATTGTATCAACCACCACCTCGATCGCCGTCTCACCGAACCATCGAGTCCGTATCTCGCGGAGCTCGTCGTGCGCTGAGCCACGCGTGACGTCTGGATCCAGATACGTTTCCTCCATCTCGTCCAACGTGATCCCCTCTCGCCTTGCCTCGCGCATCGCATGGCGGCTGACAAGGTCCCGGAAGGGCATCGGGCTAGCGTAGCCAAGGCTCCTTACCGGACCCTTAGCTGGCGTAGGCTGGGCCCATGACTGACGACCCGCTGAGCGCCCAGCTGATTCGGCTGCTGGAGGCCGACGACGCCCACATGCGCTTCGAGGAGGCCGTCGCCGACTTCCCCGATGACGCCATCAACCGGCGCCCGCCGAACGTCGGCTACACGCCGTGGCACCTAGTCGAGCATCTGCGCCTGACGCAGTGGGACATCCTCGAGTACGTCCGCATCCCGGCGTGGGTCTCGCCGGACTGGCCGATCGGCTACTGGCCGGATCCATCCGCCACGGCGACCCCGGAGGAGTTCGCCGGCAGCGTCGCGCGATTCCTCGCGGATCGCGCCGCCCTGTGCGAGCTGGTCGCCGATCCCGCCTGGGACCTCCTGGCGCCGATCCCCCACACGCCCGGGCACACTCTCCTGCGGGAGATCCTCATCGTCGCCGACCACAACGCCTACCACGTCGGCGAGTTCGCGATCCTCCGCCAGGTAACGGGCGCCTGGCCGGCAAACCGCCCGGGCTGACTCAGTCCCGGGCGATCCTCGCGGCCTCGGCGGCGGTGGCGCGGGCCTCCGCAGCAGCCGCGGCCAGGATACCGAGCGCCTCTCCACCATCCGCCGAGCCGTAGACGGCTGCCTCTGCGCGACCCCACTCACCGAGGATCAGGCGGATCAATCGGTCCACCTCGGTGGGCGTGTGGCCGATCATGACCAGCGTCTTCTCGACCTGGATGGTGTGCTCGCGGAAGTGCGAGGACCATCGGCCAATCCGGAAGCCGATGTCCAGGGCGAAGCCCATCCAGCGCGTCCCGTGGGCAAGTCGCTCGGGAGGCAGGCCGGCCAGCCGTTCGGTCGATTGGTCGAGCACCTCGTCGAGCCGGGCGCGGACCTCGGCCGGGGTGCCCGCCCCCTCTTCTTCGTCACTCGGCAGCGCGTCGTAGATCGCCGTGGGCCGTGCGGTTGGCACATTCGAGTCGGCCGGGAGCGCCTGCCCCTGCCACCAGGCGGTGACGGCAGCGTAGCTTCGCTGGCCACCGATGACGTGGCCGAGCGTCTGGCGCACGGTCCACTGCTCGTCACCGGGGTCGGCGTCCCAGGCGGCATCCGGCAGCTGGACCAGGATCCCCTGCAGGTCCCAACGCGCGGCAGTGGCCGGGGCGATCAGGTCGGCGGCTCTGCCCCGCTCGACACCTGCCTCGTGGAGAGCCGCCTCGGCATCGACGCCTGCTCGCTCGAAGTCCTCGAAGATTCGGTAGAAGCCGTACCGGATCTCGTTCTCGCCGTCGCCCTTCCAGGCCCAGAACGTCTCCAGGTCGGCATCGGTGAGGGAAGCAAGCTCGCGGACCGCGGCCATGAGGTCGCTGCGCGCGGCGAGGAGGGCCTCGGGAATGGGGCGAGGCTGGATGTCGGCGGTGTACTGGACGAGCGGATCAGCGGCGGTAGTCGAGGTCATGGCGCAAGCCTAGCGCGCGATGACCTCGTGTGGGTCCCTGCGCAGGATCAGCGAGGGGCGTTGACGTTCACCTGCTGCGGCTGGGTCTCCTCGGTGGTCTCGGCAGTGGTCTCGTCGACCGTGACGGTCTCCCCGTCGTTGTCCGTGTTGACGTTCAGGTTGATGTTGTCGACGTGCTCCTTCGGGGGATCCTCGTGCTCGTAGCTGGTGGTCGTCGTGACCTTCTCTTCTTCGATGTGCGTCACGTCGGGTACCTCGTTTCGGCCCATCCATGGCTGGTAGGGCTTGGGTCACTGTGGGAGACCGGCCGTGTCGTTGGGGTCACGCGGGCGCAGCTCGACCTTCCATTCGCGTATCACCCGGACGCGACTGTCTCGCTAATTGGGGCTAATCGGAGGCTCACCACCTCAATGGGCTCCTCCCGACCCTTCAGCTCGAGCGTTTGTCGCGGCAGCGAGGGATCCAGACCGGCCTTCTCGGCCGCCTCCACCGAAACGAGGATCTCACCCGCCTGCGCCAGGGAGGCGAGGCGAGCGGTGACGTTCACCGGATCGCCCACGCCGGTCAGCTCCACGTGACCACCCTCCCCCACAGCGCCAAACCAGACGCGGCCGGTATGCACGCCGGCTCCGATCGGAACCCAGGGACCCGCCGGGTCCGCGTGGCCGGTCGCGCGGAGCAACTCCTGGGCTGTCTCGACGGCGCGCTCGGTGTGCCGCTCTGCGCTGAGCATGGAGGGAAACGCGGCCACCAGCTCGTCACCGACGAACTTGTCCACCATGCCGTCATGGGCGAAGACCAGACCCGATGCGGTCGAGTAGAAGCGGTCGAGCACCGTCCGAAACTCGGTTGGCGTCATCTTTTCGGCGAGGGCTGTGGAACCCCGGATATCGGCGAACAGCATGGAGGCTTCGACCTCGGCACCACCGTGATACTTGATCAGCATCTTCTCGCACGAGTTGCAATAGTTCGGGTTGCCCGACGACTGTCGCTTGCCGAAGAGCCGGAACGCCACTCCCCCAGCACCCGCAAACGGCGCCGCGCACAGGTAGCACCGGGGGTTGGTGGGGATTCGGCTGAAGAAGCGCCGCCCGGCCGCCATGCCCGAGTTCGGGCGAGAGAGGTATTCGCTCCAGAATTGCTCGTTCCGTTCCTTGGCGGGCATGGCTCCATTGTGAGCCGCCCGTCCATACCTGCACGAACCGCCCCGCGGTCACCCTCAGTTCCTGGAATCGGCGTCCAGCTTGCGACGACATCGGTCCCGGGAGGTCAAGCGGGAGAGTCAGTAGCTCAGGACCTTGATCCCCTGCCGCTCGAAGTCGGGGCGGTTGCGGGTGACCACGGTCGCGCCCAGCTCGGCGGCCACGCTGGCGATCAGTGAGTCGCCAAGGCCGAGCTTGCCCCCCGCCCGATGCCTGGTCAGCCGCGAGTCGGCGGCCCAACGCGCGGCATCCGGGGATGTCGCGACATATTCGAGAGCGTCGAGCAGTGTGCGGAGTTGCCGCAGGTGGCTCGCATCGCCTTGTGACAACGTCTCGCAGGTGATCACGTCGCAGGTGTACAGCTCATGCGGCTCGGAATGCAGGCGCTCGAGCAGCTGGTTGGCAGGCTCGTCCCGGTTGGCGTGATCCATAAGCAGGGTGGAATCGAGCAGGAACCGCATCCTCAGTCAGTCTCTTCGGAACGAAGTCCGTCGACCCAGGTGGTCACCTCATCGCGCGTCATCTGGTACGGCGTTCCGACGAGGATCCCCGCCGTCTCGCGGATCGCCCTGCCGAGCTTGTCGCGCTTGACGCGTTGGGCGACCGCTTCTGCCACGTATCGACTTCGTCCGCGTGGGCCGGCCAACTGGTCGACCTCTGCCATCAGATTCTTGGGGAGGGTCAGGTTCGTGCGTGCCAGCGCCATCGGGCCATCTCCTGAAAGTGTGCGAATGTATGCGCATAGCATAGCACATCGGAGATTCGACCGCCTCGACCACGGCCGCCCGCGACCGCGCGGCGCCCGGCCCTGCTGTCATGTCCGCTCGTGCAGCACCGCTGCACGAGTGCACGACCATGCTCTGACACGGCGCGACAAAGGTCTGGCGCCCGCAAGCGTTTCCGTGAGCTGGACGCCTCAGGTCGCATTGCGAATCCGCGCGCCAGCCGATACTGCCGGCATGGCTCAGCCGAACGAACTTGGCGCACCCGTGGCAGCGACCACCGACAACCAGGCGGGCCTCCTGTTTGCCCTGGCCGTCGCAGCATCGGCTGCGCTGCTGCTCTTCCTTCCGGTCGTGCTGTTTGGCTACAGCGCACACGTCCTTGCGGCCGTGATCCGGGGCACGCCCCTGGCGTGGCAGTCGAGCGTCGCCATGACGTACACCTTCGTCGGGATCCCGACGCTGCTGTCGCTGGCGCTTCTCTTCGTCCCGTATCGGCTCTACCGCGCGGCCGCACCATCGTTCCCGCGGGTGCGCAGCAGGTCGAGGTCGAGGTCACATCGACGGAAGTGCGCCTGACGCCGGCCACGGTCGGCACCGATGTCCCCACCCATCGGGATTTCGACCTCCGCGGATGCACCGATGCGCAACGTGCCGAGGACCGCGGTCAGCTGGGCTACTGCGGAAACGTGTTCAAGGTGACCCTGGCCGCCGCAGAAGCACCCGGCGCTGGGCGGGAAACCAGCGCCGGGTGGGAGAAATGGGGGTTAGCGCGCTCTAGTAGCGAGGAGTGTCCTTGGGCAGATCGTCCTCGTCCTTGAGGTCGTCCTCGGTCTTGTCGCCAGCACCGGCTCCCGCGCCTGCGCCAACAGCCCCACCGACGACGGCTCCGGGAGGTCCGGCGATGGCGCCACCGATGACGGCTCCACCGATCGCCCCCGCGGCGCCACCGGCGCCTGCACCGGCCTCGTCGTCGCCCTCGGTCGCCTCACCGGCGACCGCGCCGCCGGCTGCCCCGATGGCGCCACCGACCAAGGCTCCGGGCGGTCCTGCGACCGCGGCGCCCGCGAGCCCACCGGCAACCGCGCCAGCGGCCGCGCCCTTGGCCTCGTTGGCATCCTCGTTGTTCTCGGCCTTCTTGTTGCCGTACTCGTCCAAGTCATCATCCGCGTCGACGCGGGTGGTCTTGGTCTCGTCGTACTGAGTCATCTGATGCTCCTTCTGTGGCCCCTCTGGTGGGTCATCACGGTTCGTGGGCCTGCGTCACTTTCGGGCGGCGACAATCTCGTCAGGGTCATGGTCCGGGCGCCGGACCTTCCATCGGCGTATCAGGCGGAGCGCTTCGCCAACTTCATCCCGGTCACCGCGATGGCGGGAAGGAACGCCAGCAGGGTCAGAAGCCTCGGGGCGCCAAGGACGAAGAGCGCGGCACCGATTCCGAGCGAGGCCCTGATCAGCGTCTTCTGCTGCGACTTCGGCATCGTCTCGACGGTCCGATATGCATCGAGTGCGCTGCCCCGCACCGCTTCTGCGGCATCGGGCAGGGTCTCGGCGATGGTGGCCGACACTGCGCCGACCTGGCCGGCCAGGTCCCGCGCGGACGACACGAGTCCGCCGGCCCGCGTTGCCGCGGCCTTTCGCGTCCTGGCCACCTTGGCCTTGGTTGTCTTGGGGGTATCGCTGGTCATCGAGGTTCTCCTTCATCGGCCCATGCGGGCCTGACGGGGCTGCTCGCTTCGACCACGATGGGGAGTTGGAGGCCGCCGGCGGGTCACAGCAGGGGCGCGATGCCTTGCACCCGCGTTGCGACCGGTAGCATGCTGGGTGGTGTGAGGGCTCGCCTGGGCAGACTGGTTCATCGGTTCATATCGATCGCGGATGAAGCGACCGATGACGACGACCTCCGCCTGCGCAAGCGAATGGGCGTTGTCGCAGGGTACATCCTGGTCGTCGCTGCGCTCCAGCTGCCCGTGCTTTCCCAGGGGCTCGCATTGGCCTGGGTCATGGCGCTGACGGTGCCGGCGTTCAATGCGGTCAACCTTGCCGTGCTGGCTCGTACGCGACGCTTCGAACGCTACGCGATGGTGCTGATCCTGCACGTCACGTTGCTCCCCGCGTTCGTCGAAGTGGCGCTCGGCGGATTGGGGGGAGCCAGCGCCAGCATCGTGTTCGCCTTCCTTGGGCCGGTGTTCGCGATCCTCGCCCTGGGCCCGCGGCGCGCAACGGCATGGTTCATCTTCTTCCTCGTGGTCGTCGTTGGTGTCGTCCTGATCGACCCGCTCTTCAGCAGCACGATCGAGCCACACCCGTACCCGCAGCGGCTGGTCTTCTACGTTGCGAACCTCGGGATTCCGCTTGGCATCGCCTTCGTTCTCCTGCGCTATACGGATCTCCGTCGCCGCGCGGCCGAGGCCCGCTCGGAGGAGCTGCTGACCAATGCCATCCCGATCTCGATCGCCGCGCGGCTCAAGCACGGTGATGAGCCAATCGCGGATACCTACCCGAACACGACGGTCCTGTTTGCGGACCTGGCCGGCTTCACGCCCTGGGCGCAGCACACCGATCCCGCCGAGGTCGTCCGCTTCCTGGACGATCTGTTCAGCCGATTCGACGCCCTGGCTGCGACCTGCGGCGTCGAGAAGATCAAGACGATCGGCGACTCGTACATGGCCGTGGCAGGTGCCCCAGAGCCACGCTCGGATCACGCCGAAGCCGCCGTGGCGCTTGCACGCGGCATGCTGAGCGTCCTGGATGATGTGCGTCGCGGGACCGACCTGGCGTTGGACCTGCGCATCGGTCTGGCCAGCGGGCCAGTGGTGGGCGGGGTCATCGGCCAGAAGCGAATCCTGTTCGACCTGTGGGGCGACACCGTGAACCTCGCCTCGCGCATGGAATCGTCCGGGATACCGGGGCGAATCCAGCTCGCACCGTCGACCTGGGAACTGCTGCGCGAGTCTCCCGCCTACGCGTTCGAGACGCGGGAGCCGATCGATATCAAGGGGCTGGGCAGGATGACGACCTATCTGCTCCACTAGCACGGGCGCGGTTGCGATCGAGATCGCCGGCTCGCAAAGACCCGTTTCGCGTCACCCCTCTTCGTGCAGCCATGCAGCACGGCTGCACGACGGGCCACGACAGCAGAGCGGCCGCGCGCCGCAAGCCCTGTTCCGGTCGTTCCCCGTAGAGTGTCCCCATGTCGATCCGCTCGCGGTCCGCTCAGGCCCTGATCGCGGTCGCGTCCTTGGCTGCCTGTTCAAACCCGCCAAGCCCGAGCACCGCTCCGTCGCCATCGGCAGCCGCATCGGCCTCACAGCCTTCACCCTCCGCCTCCGTCGCAGCGGGCCTGCCCGACGTCCCGGAGGACGCCCTCTACCACCCGAGCTTCGACGCCATCGCGGCGAGCAAACCGGGCGAGGTCCTTGGCGTCGTCGAGCTCGCGTCGCCGCCTGCGACCCGAGCCTGGTTCGTGGTCTACGGCTCGACCGGACTGCAGGGGGAGCCGGTCGCAGTCACCGGGATCGTCCTTGCTCCGGAAGCAGCGCCCGGCGAGAGCGGCTACCCCATCGTGGCCTGGGCCCACGGGACGACCGGCATCGCCGATGAGTGCGCCCCGTCGAAACGTGGGCTCAGCGAGATCCCGGCCGAGGTCCACGATCTCGTCACCCAGGGCTACGTGGTGACGGCCACCGACTACGAGGGTCTCGGCACCGGTGGGATTCACCCGTACCTCATCGGCATCTCGGAAGGACGCTCAGTCCTCGATTCGATCCGGGCGGTCCAGGCCCTGCGGGCTGCCAACGCGGGCGCGGAGGCGGTCGTCATCGGTCATTCTCAGGGAGGACATGCCGCCCTTTGGGCTGCCGAGCTGGCGCCGAGCTACGCATCCGGACTGACGCTCCTGGGTGCATTGGCCGCCTCCCCGCCCACGGATCTCGTGGCATGGGACACCTGGGCCTTCCATGAGGCCGCTGTGGGAGCACTCGACACGGTGGCCGCCCCTTTGCTGCTGTTCGGGGTCTGGAACGCCATCTACGACGCCCCGCTCAACTTCCTGACCGATTCCGGGCGCCAATCGGCCCTGGCCGGGCGTGACGCTTGCTTCCCGCCGCCGGTCGTCACCACCCCGTACCTGCGTGACCCGGCCGAGATTCCCGAATGGAACAACCTGCTCACACGGAATTCACCGGGGTTGGCTCTGACCGGTGTCCCCATACGCGTCGTCGCACCCAGGGCCGATGAGGCCGTCCAGTTCGATGCCCAGGTGGCCGGGGTAACGACGATGTGCGCGATCGGCGACACCGTGGAGCTGCAATCGGTGGAGGGCGATCACTTCAGCAGCGTCGAGGGGCCAACCGCGTGGCCGAACATCACGACGTGGATCTCGGACCGGTTCGCCGATGTCGAGCCTGTCACCACCTGCGCCCCATGATTCGAGGAGCGCACCGGCGTGGAAGTGAAGGGGGGGTGTGATGACCACCTACCTGCTGACGGACGTCCGCGTTCCCGCCCGGTGGGACTAACCGCGAACTTCGAGCCGATCAGGGGCTGGCGGACGGGCCTGTTTCGCGCCCATTCCCACCCAGCGGGAATCGCCGGCAATTCGGAGGCCGGCAGGTGCGACGCGGCGGGTCTCATTGTCGGATAGTCCCGCTCAGCGGGAATGGTCCTGTTAGGCCCTGCTCCTAGCATGGGCTCGTGACGGACCGCGCCCTGCTCCTCATCGTCAACCCGGTCTCCGGCGGCAAGCCCGGCTCCACCGTGCCGCTCTCCAACGATCCAGCAAAGCTCGAGCCGGAGGCGGTCGCCGAGGGGCTCCGCTCGCGCGGGCTGCGCGTCCGACGCCACGTGCTGAGCGAAAACGACGATCCCGCCGAGGTCGCTCGCGACACGCAACCGGGCGAGGACGTCGTGGTCGCGGGAGGCGACGGCACCGTCGGCCCGGTGGCGGAGACCCTGACTGGCACCGATCGGGCGCTGGGGATCCTGGCGATGGGCTCGTGGAACAACATCGCACGCGCCCTCGGCATCCCGATGGAGCTCGAGGCGGCGCTCGACGTGATCGGTCGGGGCCAGGTGTCCAAAGTGGATGCCGGTTTGGCCTGGCGCACCGGCGCCGAGGAAGATCCTCCCGGAGATGCCCGCTTGTTCTTCGAGGCGGCCGGCGTGGGCCTGGATGCCGCCGGCTTCGGGGCGATTGAGCTGGGCGGTCGCGCAGGCTGGCGATTCGCCGCCCGCGCCATGTGGCGCGCGCTCCGCCGGCGCCGGACGAGGATGCTGATCGAGCTCGACGGCGAGGTGCTGCAGAGGCGGGCCCCGGCGGTCACGGTCTGCATCGGTCCATACCATGGAATGGGTTTCGCCTTAGTGCCCGATGCCGATCCCGCCGATGGCCTCTTCGACATCGCGGTCTTCAGTCGCATGAGCGAGCTGGACGTCGTGCGCCACTTCCTCGCCGTGGCACGCGGCCGCGAACGCCACGAGCCGCGCATCGAGCTGCTCCGCGGGAAGCGGATCACCGTCCGTGGTGCGCAGCGCGTCCTGCCCGCTCACGCGGACGGCGGATCCATCGGCGCCACACCGGTCACCTTCCAGATCCAGCCGGGGAGCCTCAGGGTCTTCCGCTAGCGCGACCGATAGCTGTCGCGGCCAGCGCCGAGGATGCCGGCATGAGCGTCATCTACCGGCAGTTCATCAATCGCGACCTCCCGCAAGTCGAGCGCGGCTGCACCTCGAAGGCGGTCTTCGTCAGTCGAAGCGAGGCCCGCTCCTACGCCCGGCGCAACCGCCGCAACGATGGCTCGCTGCACCCCTACCACTGCCGCACGTGCGATTGGTGGCACCTCGGCCACCGGCGCTAGGAGCTCAGTCAGCCTTCCACGACGTGTAGACCGGCGGCCAGTCGTCGGCGCTGCCCCGCTCCCCGAAGACCGCGTGCTCGACGCCGAACTCGAACAGGCGATACCCATCGTCGGCCTCGAACGGCCAGGCGGCGGCCGCGGCCGTGCGGAGTGCGCGGTCGTGAACCTCGTGGGCATGGCCGCGGACCTGGAACTCGTGCGGCACCGCCCGGTCCTGGTGGGCATGGAGCGCGTAGCGCCCATCGCCGCGCGGCTGGCCGAACGATCAAGCCGGGTCTTCAAGATGCGGCCTGAAGTCAGAGACCCACTCCGATTCGAACGAGTCGTCGTCGTCCAGCCACGAGATGCTGACCATCGGTGCGCCGCCTGGCAGGTCTTCCGGATCGTCCGCTCCGTCAGGGTGAATTGGGTCGTATGGATCGATCACGGAGCCAGCATCGGTCCTGAACGACAAGCCAATCTCAAGGCGACCTCAAGCCGAAAGTAACGGCGGGAGGGGGAAGCCTGTCCTGCTGTCGCCGCTCCCCAGACCGGCCCATGCTCCGGCTCCCTATTGGGCCTCATTCGGAGCGATCGCAATGAAACGCAATTCATTCGTCATCACGCTTGCGCTGCTGACGCTGCTCGCGACCGCTTCGGCCGTCCAGGCAGCGCCCCCGTCCTCGCCATTCACCGGCACCTGGCTCGGCCAGGACACGCTGCCACCTGCGGGCGACGGCAGCATGCAGCACCTGGTCGTCAAGGGTGGCAGCAGCGCCCGTATCGACTACCAGGATGAATTCGGCCAGGTCTGCTGGGATGCAGGGTCAACCGATTTCTGGTTCTCGAGCACGCTGAGGGGGACCGTCAGCGGCAACACCATGACCGGCGTATTCAAGTCGGCGAGGTGCGGACACCTGTCCCTCACCTTCATGAAGGGACAGAGCATGGTGTGGACCTTTGATCCACATGGGGCAGGCGCGGCTGACGACACGCTGTTCGACGGCGTGGTCACCTGGAGGCGCGTCTAGCCAGCGCCGGGCAGGCCTCCCGGCTCAATGACAGTCCGGCGACCTCTTCGGAGGCGTCGGACGTTCCGTTTTCATTTCGTCGCTCCGATCGATCTCGTCGCGCAGGGCAACCAGCACCTCGAGGTGCGCCAGATCCCGTGGGCGCGCAGCGGCCTGCTTCATTCGGATCAGGTCGTCGATGGCTGCAACACGTACCTTCACACCGTCAAGGTCGAGTTCGGTTGCGTTCAATGCAAGCTCATCAAATCCGGCGACACCGGCCGGCGTACCCAGGATGTCCAGGTCACCCGCATCGGTGACAAAGGTAAAGGCGTCCCCGGCCTCCAGGGTCCGAGCGTCGAGGCGGAACGGAAGATCCTCCGGGGCCCCGCGCAACGTGGCATGCAGCTCGATCAGGGCTGCTGACAGGGCTTCGAGATTCGCACGATCACGCGCGTAACAAAGGTCGACGTCCACGGTGAGGATCGTTGATCCACGGAGCTTGCCGGCGAAGCCGCCGATCAGGATGTATCGGACTCCGTGCTGATTCAGGGTAGTCAGGGCCCTGATCGGATCGAAGTCGCGCTCGACCATCAACCGCTCACCGGTCGGCCAAGGCGTGAAAACGCACGCGCCTCACGCACGGCCAGTCGGGCCCGCTCGCCGGGAGACATGCGCAGGCGGTCCCGGATCATGCCCCGATCCTCTTGCATCCCTCGCGCCGCTTCCAGCGTGAGACTCTGGCCAACGGCACGGAGCAGCTTTTCGAGGGTGTCGAGACGGGGCGTGATCTGGCCCGATTCGATGCGCCCGACCGTGGCCTGGGGAACGCCCGCGCGTACGGCCAGTTCGCGCTGGGTCAGGCCGGCGAGGCGCCGAGCGTATCGGAGCATGCGTCCTGCTTTCATGCGTCGAGTGTACCACCGTTGATAGCAGATATGCTATCAGGAGCGGAATGCGCAAGACTCCCCGCACGGGCTGAGCGTGGTTGGACAGACGGCGGCGATGGGAGGAAAATTCACCGTCCGGACGGGTGTTGAGGCGTGGTCCAAAAGGGGCCACCCGCCGACAAGTCCGGCTCCGTGAGAGCCCAGCGGGCCCGTTCGTCGCGGCTTCCCCGGTGTCCAGGCAGGGCAATGTTGTCGGGGTGCTGCAGGAGGTACGTTTCCCATGCAGGCATTCATCCTTGAAACCGCCAACCGACCGGGCGAGTTCGCCCGGCAGGCACAGGCCATCGCCACCCGCGACATCAACGTTGCGGCCATTGCCCTGGGCATTGGCACCCGCGGTGGCGCAGCCTTCCTGGCACATGACGAGTCAGGCGTGCGGAACGCTCTCAGCACGGCCGGCCTCACCTACCACGAGGTCCCGGTACTGACCGTTTGGCTTGAGGACAAGCCAGGCACCGCTGCCAAGACGGCCAAGAAGCTCGCCGATGCGGGTGTGAACATCGAGCTGTTCGCACCGGTCGAGTACACCGATGGCAAGGCGACCATCGCCATCGGCGTCGACAAGATCGACGAGGCGAAGCGCGTCCTCTCCGATCAGCTGACCAAGTGGGAAGTTCCGCAGCCCGTGCACGCGGGCATGACCCGGTAACTTTCCTTCCCTTTAGCTGACGCGCGCCGTGCCGACCTGCCAGGCACGGCGTCGTCATGTCCGGAATGGGCGTGGTGCCTAATCGGGTTGTCCGGTGTACGCCCAGCGAGCACAACGACCAACTTCGGTAGCGAAGCGCCCTCTTCTTGTCGCCGGTGTGCAGGGGGCGTTCAAGACAGCCAGCTTGAGGGTCCGAGGTGGCCGTAATGGATCCGTGCCTGGCCGTTACGCACACTGGGCGTAAATCCATGCCGGCGTTTGTCGGGTTCGGGGCTTCCGGCTCGTTGTCCTAGGTGACGGCAGCTTCAATTACGCTGCCAGAGCCGGAGGAAGGCCGTGTTGAGGGTACCGCTCGTGAACGAGGACCTGGGCCCGCCCGTCGAGATCGAGGCCGAGCGGCTGGAACCATCCGCTTTCGGTCTGCTCTACGAGCGGCACCGGCTGTCCGTGTACCGATACCTGCGCGCCCGGGCGCACAGCGACGCGGATGCCCTGGACCTCGCCGCCACGACCTTCGAGCGGGCGTTCGCCAACCTGGGCCGATTCCGCAGGCGCGACGGTGGAGTGCAGGCCTGGCTGCTGCGCATCGCGCGCAACGTCGCCATTGATGCGCATCGCCGTCACCGACCGACGGTCGACCTGGCCGGCGCCGATACCCAACTCCGCCGGACCGCTGTCGAGGCCGATCGCCTCGACCAGGAGCGCGTCGAGATGCTGGATCTCGTTGCCCGACTACCCGGTGATCACGGCGAGGCCCTGCTCCTGCGGTATGCCGGCGGTTTGACGGCACGGGAGATCGGCTTCGTCATCGGCAAGCGCGAAGGCGCAGTACAGAAGCAGATTGAGCGTGGCCTGGCCGCGCTGCGGGAGGCCTTTGATGACCACGCGTGAAGAGATCGAGACCCGGCTGCTGCGGGCAGTCGCCGTGGAGCCCCCGGAGGACGGCCTGCGCTGGCTGGACCAGCGGGTCGCCCAGATCGCAGCTCGCCCGGTGGCTCTGCCTCGCCGCGGCCTGTCCTCCCCGCGACTCATCCTCCATCCAGTGGCGCTGCTGGCGGCGTTCGTGCTGCTCACCGGCGCGGTGGTCGGGGCATTGGGCCTCCTCGATTGGATCATCGAGTCATCTGGCCAACCCGGTTGGCAGACCGCCTGGGACGAGGCAGAGCGCCTCGACCTCTCAGCGACCGATGCCGGAGTGACGATCAACGTCGAGCGTGCCTATGCGGACCTCAACCAGGTGCTGGTCGGATTCACGGTGGCCGGCCTGGAGGTGCCTACCACCGCCGTCGAGGATCCCCCTGCGCTCCAGTGGATGGTCGAAATCCAGGACCCGACGGGACGATCATCTGAGCAGTGGGCCACCAGCCAAGGCGGGATGGGGATGGATGAGACCGGCCTGTCCGCCGTCGTCCAGACCTGGGAGGGAGTCGTAGCTCCGTCGGCAGGGACCTGGGTGCTGACCTTTACTTCGGTCGGGTACCACGGCGGCGGGTTCGTCCCCGGACAGTGCACCGTTGGCGCGACCGAGCCGGAGTGCGTCAGCCCGCCTCCGACCGGCATGATTGACGGGACCTGGCAGTTCCGGTTCCAGCTGCCCGAGCCCATCGGCGCGATCGTGTCGACCGATGCCCAGGCGACCGTTGGACAGGGCACCCTCACGCTCACGGAGCTCCGCGTCAGCCCGACCATGATCAAGGCCACGATGGCCCTGCAGGTGGCCGGCGCGGCCATCCTCGATTGGGGTTGGGTTGGCGGTGGGTCAGTTCGACAGGACGGGACGGCTTACAGCTTCCACGCGGGCCGTCACGTCACCACCGACCCAGAGCAGCAAGGACCGATGGGCGACGTGAACGAGCTGATGACGGTGGCCGGCACCGATGCAGTGGCCGGAACGTGGGAGCTTGAATTCGCCGAGCTCAGCTACCGGATGAGCAACGGCGAGCGGGTCCAGCTCGACGGCCCGTGGACGCTGACGGTGACTGTTCCCTAGCTGTCGTCCGCGGTGCGCGTCACGGCCTCAGGGCCGTGGCGCGCCGCGCCATTCCCGGCCAGGGGGACTATCGAGCAAGCAGCCGCGAGATTGGATCGCTCCTTGGCTCTCATGCCCGCCCCGCGGAACGACGATCAAGGTGGCGCGGCAAAACGCGCCTGCCGGGCGGCTCGTTGGCGGTTAGTCCCGCTCAGCGGGAATCGGGCGGGATAGTGGTTGTCACGATGGGCGGAAACTCGCCGGGTAGGTCGGCCGCGGACACCTGGAAGAGCGCGTGGCCCCCGATTCCGCGCAGGTGGTGCTCACCCAGCTCGATGACCGTGATCTCGGCTGGCAGCTCCGCCGCGAGCGCGCTGTGCGAGACGAGGATCTGGCCGCCATGCGCCAGTGCACTGATCCGCGCCACGGTGTGCACCGCCACCCCGACGTAGCTGCCCTCCGAGAGTGTGGGACGACCGCCGTGGATCCCCATCCGCGCTCGGACCACCACGCCGGCAGGCCACGCGTGGTCGCGGAGGCTCCGCTGGATGCTGAGCGCGGCGTCGATCGCGGCCGAGGACTGGCGGAAGACCGCAAAGAACTCATCGGCCCGGGCGTCGACCTCCCAGCCGCCGGCGTGTTTGATGGCCGTCCGATAGATGCGTCGCGTGTCAGCCAGGAGGCGGGAGAATCGGTCCTCGAGCTTGAGGAGCAGCGCGGTGGATTCCTCGATATCGGTCATCAGGAAGGTCAGCGCGCCGGTCGGCAGCTCGCGCGGAGTGTGGGCGCGCAGCTGACCGGTGACGAAGCCGACCGGCACGATGCCGTAGCGCTTCGCGGCATTCAGCAGCCTGGTGCGGGCGCGATTGCGCGCCGCGTCGTCCTCGAAGACCACTTGATTGAATCGGGAGAGGGCGTTGCGAACGTGGCTCTCATCGTGGATCGGGAGTCGCCGACGACCCTGGGGATCAACGTAGGCGAAGGCGCTGTCGCGCAGCCCCTTTCGCCCTCCGGTACTCAGCTTCGGCATGCACGCTGATGGTATCGCCCCGGGGTAGAGTACGAAGGTGACCACCCATTCCCGAGACGAGGTCGCGGAGCGCGCGGGCATCACTCTCGACGAAGTCAGTCGGCAGGTGGAGCTGGGGATCCTCTCGCCCGGCGACGGCGACCGGTTTTCGGCCGGCGACGTGCGGCGCGCGGGCTTGATCCCGAGCCTCACTGGCTCGATTGGTGCAGCGCGCATCGGTCCCAGCATGGTGGTCGTCCGGTCAAGTGGCTGGGCGACGGCGTCATGGGGGTGGCCGGCGCGATGCAGCTGCATGCCGCCTCCAGGGCTGGCACCTGGCGGTGGCCTGGCAAGGACATGCGCTTACACCCAGCGTGCATAACAACTAACGAGGATCGCCGAGAAGGCCCTTCTTGGTCCTGGTGCACGCCTCATGTGCATAGCCGCCAATGGGGGCCTGCAGTTGCGGGCGCAGCACGTCCTTCTTCCCCTTTACGCACAGCGGGCGTAAGCGACTTCACCCGCGCTAGCATTCACGGCACGCACCGCAGGAGGCACGCATGGCGACGCTGCGCATCACCCGCCTGGGACACGGCGGGATCCTGTATCGCTCCCCAGGCGACAAGTGGCTGTGGGTGGACCGATGGAGCGGCGCGCCCACCTATGTCGCGCCTCCGGAGCCATGGCAGGTGGACGTCATCGCCCCGACCCACGGGCATTTCGACCATGTCGGCAACGACGCCGCCGACGTCGTTGAGTTGGCCGCGCGCGGCGGCACGGTGGTCTGCTCGCACGAGATGAGCATCTACCTCGCCAGCCGCGGAGTGGAGGCGGTGGGGATGAACAAGGGCGGCCGATTCGAGGCGGCAGGGATTGGGCTCACCATGGTCCATGCCGAGCACACCGGCGGTGTGACCGTCACAGGCCGCGAGGCCGAGGCGACCCGCGAGATGGGTTGTTGGGGCTGGCTGCTCGAGTTCGAGGACGGCACTCACGTCTACCACACCGGCGACACCGACCTGTTCGGCGACATGGCGCTGGTGAAGGACCGATGGGCCCCGACCATCACCGTCCTGCCGATCGGCGGGCACTACACCATGGGTCCGGCCGATGCCGGTCGAGCGGTGGCGCTGATCGGCGCCAAGGTGGTCATCCCGGTGCATTACGCCACCTTCCCGGCCCTGGCCGGCACCCCTGCCCAGCTCCAGGCGGCGACCGATGCGCAGGTGGTCGCCCTCGAGCCCGGGGAGACCTGGGAGGCGTAGCCATTCATGGGGCTTCGCAACCATGACCATCGGGTTGTCATTCCTGACCGATGTGCGCTCCTGATGACCAACGCGCAGGTCATTTCGGCGAGGCACCGTGCAGGCTGACCACGTGGCGAGTCACGATTGCCGGCCCTGCGGCTTAAATGACAATTGGGTTGTCACCGTCATCCCCAATCTTGAGGCCGCGGACCAATGACTGAGCCGCTGGCGGTCTACCTGGAGATCGGCCCCAAGCGGACCTTTGCCGGCGCGATCGAGTGGCCCGGCTGGTGTCGGGGTGCCCGCGGCGAGGAAGACGCGCTGGCGGCCCTCTTCGCCTACGCCCCACGGTATGCGCACGCGGTGATGTCAGGCGGCGTGCCGTTCACCGCGCCGGGCAGCGTCGCCGAATTCGAGGTGGTGGAGCAGGTCAAGGGTGGCTCCGGGACCGATTTCGGGGTGCCCAGCGAGGCCCCCAAGGCCGACAACCGGCCACTCAGTGCGTCGGAGCTCAAGCGGCAGTCGCTCCTGCTGCAGGCGAGCTGGGACGCGTTCGACGCGGCCTGGGCCAAGGCTGCGAAGGCCAAGGTCGAGCTGCGCAAGGGTCCGCGTGGCGGCGGGCGTGACCTGCCCAAGATGGAGGGCCATGTCCTCGAGGCGGAGGAGGCATACGTAGGGCAGCTGGGCAGCAGGCACCCTCGCATGCCCGATGCCACGCCGGCCGACCGCATGGCCGCCATCCGCGAGACCGGGCTCGCGGCACTTGCCGCACGGGCGCGCGGCACCCCGATCGCCGACCCGCGCGAGACGCAGCGACCCTGGTCGCCTCGCTATTTCGTCCGCCGCTCTGCCTGGCATGCGCTGGACCATGCCTGGGAGATCGAGGACCGCTCCTAGCGAGGCGCCTCGAGCAGGAACTCGGCCAGCAGGTAGCTGGCCAGGAAGCCACCGACCACCACGCACGCGGCCAGAACAACCAGGTTCAACGCGCGCGCCCGAAGCGCTAGCGTGACCCGCAGCTCGCCCTCGACCCGGTCGAGGCGGAGGCCGATCAATGGCAGAGCCGCAACCAGGAATGCGAGGAACGGGGCGACCAGCAGGAACAGGTCGACGATCCGCGGCGCCTGCGCCAGGCCGTCCATGAACGGCTGGAGCCAGGCCTGCATGCCGGGCAGCTCGAGCTGGTAGGCCAGGAAGGAGAGGGTCACGAAGATCGCCGTCGGCGTCGCAATCAGGGCCGCGACCAGCGCAGTCGCGGTCGGGTGGCGTTGGAAGGCATGGCTTGACATCGGGTGTCCTCCGGCAGCAACCATGCGAGGAGCGACCCGGTCAAGGAGGGCGCGCATGTGCAGGGTTGCGGCGCCGCGCAGCAGGTCGACGGTGGTGGTGGGAGAAGAAGGCAGCTCCTCGAGCAGGTCGGTCAGCTCGGCGCCGTAGCGCCGTCGCCAGGCCGACGGGTAGAGGCGCACGATCCGCTTCATCGGTTGCCCACCCGCGCCAGCCCGATGCTGACGGCTGCGTTCAGTCCGGTGAGCCGGCCGCGCAGGGCGGCGAGGCCGGCATCGGTCAGGCGGTAGGGACGCCGCCGACCTTCGAGGGGAAGGGCTTCGACGAGCCCGTCCTGCTCGAGCCTGGAGAGCGCGCCGTACAACGTCCCCGGGCCGAGGCGCACGCCGGCGAAAGCGGCAACATCGAGGAGCATGGCGTGGCCGTGTTTAGGGCCCCCGGAGAGGCTGATCAGCAGGAGGAGGCCGGGATCGGAACTGGAAGATCGGTCTGGCAAGGATGCCTCGAGCTACGCGGCAGGTACTACGTCGCGCGTAGTATTCGGTGCCGGAGGCCAGATGTCAAGCTGCGGGGACTAGGCTGTCAGCATCCAATCCTCGAAGGTGATGTATGGCCGACTATCCAGATGTATTCGCCGATGGCTTCTCCATCTCAGCCAACCCGCTCGCTGTCACGCTAACCCTGACCCGATCCGAACCAACCGGGGAGCCCGGTGTGCATGAGGAACCAAGGTCAATCGTCGCTCGGGTGCGATTGAGCCCCGGCCTGGCCGCCGGGCTTGGCGCTGCGCTCTCGCAGGCGAGCACGGCGCGAGTGCAGAGCCCTGAGCAGGCTGAGACCACGAAGCACTAGACCACTCGGTCCGTGCTGGTATCCCGCCGCAGGGTCAGCCAGCGGCGGCAGCCGGCGACATGGAACCAGCGCTCGGTGGTGATCCCGTCGACGTTGTTCTGCATCCAGACCCAGTCGAGGTTGTGAGCGTCGGCGTCGATAATCGAGTCCGGAACGTGGGGCAGCTCGCCGCCGAAGCGGAACTCGCTGACCGGGCGTTCGCCGCAGGTGGGGCAGGTGATCCACAGCATCAGCGGGCCCTCATCAGCGCGTCCCCGCCGATCCCTGGTCGGCCATGGCGTGGTCTGCGGCGAATCGCGAGAGCCCGAACGCGGCGATCAGCTTCGGCGTGACGCCGGTGGCGATCAGCTCGGCCATTGCCTCGCCGCCGGCGGGGATCGCCTTGAAGCCCCACGTCCCCCAGCCGGTGGTGATGAGGAGGCCCTCCACACCGGTGAAGCCCATGATCGGCGAGTAATCCGGACTGATATCGCAGATGCCTGCCCACTGGCGCAGGATCCGAAGGTTCCGTAGGAACGGCAGCATGTGGATCATCCTGGTCGAGACGGTCTGCAGGAACTCGTAGGACGACTGCATCGAGTAGCTCGGCTGCGAGTCGAACTCGGCGCCCATCAGCATCTGGCCGCGCCCCGTCTGCGAGACGTAGCAGAGCAGCTCGGACGACGCGACGATCGGGCCAAAGCCCGGTGCATATGCATTCGTGACCAGCGCCTGCAGCGGATGGGTCCGGATCGGCAGCCGGAGATCGGCCATGGCGGCGACCGTCGTCACCCGCCCGCCGACCGCGCTGAGCACGACGCCGGCCGATATCGGTCCGGACGAGGTCTGGACGCCAACCACCCGCTCGCCGTCGCGCAGCAGCCCAACCACCGGTGTGTGCGGAACGACGTGGACGCCCTGCCGCATGGCACCCTGCGCATAGGCCCACACCACCCGGTCGTGCCGGGCCGTCGCGCCACCCGGGTGGTACGAGGCACCCAGCACCGGGTAGCGGCCGCCACCTGACAGGTCGAGCTGGGGGCAGAGCTCCAGCGCCTCCTCGGGAGTGATCATCACCGTCTCGGCGCCGCAGGCCTGGTTCATCAGCGCACGGGCGCGCTCGGCGCGCATTCCTGACTCGGTGTGCGCCAGCCAGAGCAGGCCCTTGGTCGAGTGCACGATCGAGCAGCCGGTCTCGCCCTCCAGGGCCCGATACAGGTCGAGGCTGCGCTGGTAGAACCGCACCGATTCAGGGATCCCGTAGTTGGCCCGGATGATGGTGGTGTTGCGCCCGGTGTTGCCCGAGCCGATGTAGTTGGCCTCGAGCACGGCGACATTCGTGATCCCATGTTTGGTCGCGAGATTCCAGGCCGTCGCCAGCCCATGTCCTCCGGCGCCGATGATGACGACGTCGTACGACTTCTTTGGCTCGTGCCAGGTCAGGTCGAGCAGGGTCTCGACGAACTCGTTCACTTACACTCGCTCCTCGAGCTCGTGCGCGTAGGCCGCCGCACAGAGCAGGAGCGCCCGATCCTCGGCCAGCCACAGCTTGGCGGGCACACCCGCCACCAGCCCCTGGGCCAGAGCCGGCCGCGCGGTGGGCAGCGGCCAATCCACGTGCGGGAGTACGGCGTGCGTCACCTCGTCGGGGGTCAGCCACCAACCGACGAAGCCGGTTTCGTCCACGATCAGGTGCTCCCCGACGACCTGGACACTCGCCGCTCCGATGACCAGGAGGTCGTCGGGGGCGAGGCGCAGCATCGGGTGGTGATCGGGCAAGGTCAGGTCGTCGAGGACCTCGGCCGCGGCCACCACGCGGAGCGCCGAGAGAGGCTCAGGCGCGCGCACGGAGACCCTCTGGATCGTAGAAAGGAGGTTCGGCGACCGTGGCGGTGCGGCCGTCGATCTCGACCTGCTCCGGGAACGGCGAGCGTTTCAGCCAGCCGAGCATCACCGCGTGGCCGAGGGTCGGTGAGGTGAAGCTGGAGGTGACGTGGCCGAGGACCCCGCCCTTCGACGATATCGGGCTCCCTTCTGTTGGCGCAACGCCGGCCATCGTCAGGCCGACCAGCCGCCGCCGGTCCGGGAGGGTGGCCGTGCGAGCCAATGCCTGGCGGCCGATGAAGTCGGTCTTCTCCATGTTCACGGCCCAGTCCATGCCAAGTCGCCGCGGGGTCGTGTCGAGCTCGGTGTCCATGCCGATGATCACGTGCCCCTTCTCCAGCCGCAGCGCGAAGAGGGCCTGCAGGCCGTGGGGCCGGATCCCGAGGTCGGCGCCCTCGGCCAGCAGGGTCCGCCACAGCTCGGCCGATCGGTCGACCGGGTGGTGGAGCTCGAACGAGGCCTCGCCCGTGAACGAGAGGCGCATGACATGGACCGGCATGCCGGTCAGCTCGGTATGCACGTGCTGCAGGAAGCGCGGCGGGTCGGCCAGTCCCAGGCGGGCGAGGAGCTCGGCCGCGCCTGGGCCGGTGACGTTGATCGCCGCCAGCGACATGGTGCGATCGAGGAGCAGGACGTTGAGGCCCCACGTCTCCAGCCAGTCGCGCATCCACATCTCGGCGTTGCCCGCGCCGCCGGTGGTGAAGGTCAGGACGAAGCGGTCTTCGGCTTCGCGGCAGATCATCCCGTCGTCGATGACATGGCCGCGCTCGTTGAGGAGCAGCGCGTAGCGGGAACGGCCTACCCGAATGGTCGACACATCGGTGGGGTAGAGGCGCTGCAGGAACTCGACCGCATCGGCCCCTGCCACGACGAACTTGCCGAGCGTGCTGACGTCGCCCAGCGAGACTGCCTCGCGCACGGCCCGGTACTCGGCCAGGTGGTCGCCGTAGTTCCAGGGCCGCCACCAGCCGCCGAAACGGTCCATCTGCGCGCCCAGGGCGAGGTGCTCGGCGTGGAGCGGCGTGCGTCGGAAGGCGTCGAGGTAGAGGTCGGCGCCGGCCTCGCCCAGCGTGATCTGGCGCGAGGCGGGTCTTGCGGTGAACGGTTGGGGCGCCTCGCCGGTGCGGGCCGCGATCCAGGCTCGGACGTGGGGCAGGCATGCGCTCCCCTGGCAGGTGCCGGTGCCGGCCAGGCTGGCCCGCTTCACCAGCTCCAGCTCGTTGAAGCCACGCGCCCAGACGCCCTCGAGGTCGTCGACGCCGATCCCGACGCAGGGGCACACGATCCCCTCGGTCGGCGCCGGTGGCAGCGGGAATGCCTCGGCGGCCGATCCGACCACGGTCACCGGCAGGTCGTCGGCCATCCGCGACAGGACGTCGCGCGGAGAGCGACCCAGGTTCAGGATCACCGTGTCGCATCGCGTCGTCTGCTCCGCACCGTCCTCGCGGGTGACGACCGCTGAGACCCGCCCCTCGCCCTCGAATCGCACCAGCTCCCCGCTGAGTGGCGTGCAGGGGACCTCCTCCGGCGCCGGACCGATGGCCACCGCCATCCCCAGGTCCACTCCCGCCGCGTGGAGCATCTGGGCAGCTCGCGCGGTTACCAGGCCGGCGAGGCCGCTACCCGGGCAGACCGGCTGGATCTCGGCGGCCCCGGTTGCGACCACCACGTCAGTGGCACGAATGTGGAGCATGCCCTCAGGCGTGCGCGCGATCAGGGTCGGCCCGGCATAGACCCCCACGACCTCGGTGCCCTGCGACTCATCCAGCAGGGTGACCTGTCGACCCGCGCGCTTTGCCTCGGCGGCCGCGGCGGTGCCACTCCTGCCGGCACCGATGACCACGAGGTCAGCCTCCTCCCGCCGCACCTCGATCTCCGGGGGGTTCGGGGTTGGGTCGTACCAGGCGGGTGCTCCATCGGCCGGGTGGCGGCGGACGTCGAGCTCGGGAGCGGCTGGGGTCTGGCAGGTGCGCACGTATGCGATCCCGTCGACCTCGGCGACGCAGTTGCCGCAATCCCCGGCGAGGCACAGCGTGCCGCCTACCCGCGGATGCTCGCCCGCGCGCACGATGGCGACCGCCACGCTGTCGCCGGGCTCGTACGGCAGACGCCCGCCGTCGAGCAGGAACCTGGCCGCTTCGGCGCTCACGGCGTGAGGCTAACCGGTTCGGAAGCAGCCGCGCGGGCGACAGCGCGGGGTTACCAACTCTGTTGGTACATCGACGCTCGAGAGCGGCAGATGAGTCGGCTCGTGCAATCTCTCACCAATCCGGCTGGTATCCCGTCGTGTGACGACACCACAGCGGTCTGATTCCTAGCGAAATGCACGGTTGTACCAGTGTCATTGGTAGGAGCCAGCGGTCCGGCCGCTCAGACGCCCCATCGGTAGAATGGCCGCCCATGCCCCCGACCGACGAGATCCTTGTCCATGCCCGCGGGCTGACGAAGCGGTTCGACGCCTTCACCGCGGTCAACGCCATCGACTTCGACGTGCGCACCGCCGAGGCGTTCGGTTTCCTGGGCCCGAACGGGGCGGGCAAGACCAGCACCATGCGCATGATCGCCTGCTCCTCGCCGGTGACCGAGGGGGAGCTGACGGTCATCGGCATGGACCCGCGCACGCAGGCTGCGCAGATCAAGGCGCGCCTTGGGGTCGTCCCCCAGGCCGACAACCTCGACGCGGAGCTGAGCGTCGAGGAGAACCTGCTGATGTACGCGCGCTACTTCGACATCCCGATGTCGGTGGCGCGCCCGCGGGCGGCCGAGCTGCTCGAGTTCATGCAGCTCAGCGAGCGGGCGAGCGACCAGGTGGAGCCGCTCTCCGGTGGGATGAAGCGGCGGCTGACCATCGCGCGGGCGCTCATCAACGACCCGGAGCTGATCATCCTCGACGAGCCGACGACGGGCCTCGATCCGCAGGCGCGCCACCTCCTCTGGGAACGGCTCTACCGGCTCAAGCAGCGTGGCGCCACGCTGGTCATCACCACGCACTACATGGATGAGGCCGAGCAGCTGTGCGACCGCCTGGTGGTGATGGACAAGGCCGCCATCGTGGCCGCCGGGACCCCGAGAGAGCTGATCGAGAAGTACGCGACCAGGGAGGTGCTCGAGCTGCGCGTCCCCGACGCAGCCCGCGGCAGCCTCGACGGCCGCCTTGACGGGCTGGCGGAACGGGTCGAGGAGCTGCCCGATCGGTTCCTCCTCTACGCCGACGACGGCGAGAAGGCGCTGGAGGGCGTCCACGGCCGTGACATCACGATCGACTCGGCGCTCGTCCGACGCGCCACCCTCGAGGACGTCTTCCTGCGGCTCACCGGCCGCTCACTGGTGGAGTGATGGCGGTCATCGCCGGCAGCCGGCCCGGCCCACCGCCACTGACCGGCGCCTTGGAAGGAGCGCTGGCGGGCGCCGCGCGCGTGGTGCAGCGCAACCTGCTGGTCTATCGGCGCACGTGGCGCGGCAGCCTCTTCGGCTCGTTCCTCACCCCGCTGCTGTACCTGACCGCCATGGGGATCGGCCTCAGCCAGCTGATGGCGAGTGGGGGGACGACGGCGCTGGGTGGCGTCGAGTACCTCGACTTCCTGGGCCCCGGCATCCTGGCCAGCAGCTGCATGCAGACCGCCAGCTTCGAATCGACCTTCCCGATCATGGGCAAGATCGCCTGGCGCCGGAACTACGAGGCGATCCTGGCGACGCCGATCGAAGTGCATCACCTGCTCATCGGCGAGTTGAGCTGGATCGGCTTCCGGCTGACGACCATGGCGACCGCCTTCATGATCGTGCTCACCCTGTTCGGGATCCCGCGCAGCCCGCTCGCACTGCTCGCCATCCCCGCGGCGGTGCTCACCGGGGTCGCGTTCGCGGCGCCGATCATGGGCTTCGCCGCCACGCGCCACAACGACGCGGGCTTCGCGCCGCTCTTCCGGTTCATCATCAACCCGCTCTTCCTGTTCAGCGGCACCTTCTTCCCGGTCTCCCAGCTGCCCGATGCGGTGGAGTGGGTCGCCGCCGCCACGCCGCTCTACCACGGCGTCGTGCTGGTGCGGGGCGCCGTCCTCGACAACATGCCGTCGACCTGGCCGCTCCACCTCGCGTACCTGGTCGTTTTCACCGCCATCACCGGGTACATCGCCTACCGCCTGCTGCGCCGGAGGCTGGTGAAATGACCGCCATCGCGCGACCCGCTCCGGCACCGGCGCCCACCTCCGGCCTGGTCGCCTCGCTACTCCGTTCGCGACGCCTGGTGCAGCGCAACCTGCTCGTCTACAAGCGCGGCTGGATGGTGATCTTCAGCGGGTTCTTCGAGCCGCTCTTCTACCTGCTCGGGATCGGCTACGGCCTGGGCACGCTGGTCGGGGACGTGCCGCTGGCGGACGGGCGCAGCATCTCGTACGCGGCGTTCGTGGCTCCGGCGCTGCTCGCCACGGCGAGCATGAACGGCGCGATCGCCGAGTCGATCTTCAACGTCTTCTTCAAGCTCAACTTCAGCAGGACCTACGACGCCATCCTGGCCACGCCGCTGGGGATCCGCGAGATCGCGGTGGGCGAGATGCTCTGGTCGCTCTTCCGCGGGACGCTGTACGTGGTTGCGTTCGTGCTGGTCATGATCGGGATGGGGCTGGTGATCTCGCCGCTGCTCTTCCTGGTGATCCCGGCCTCGATCCTCATCGGCGCCTCCTTCAGCGCGGCCTGCCTGGCAGCCTCCGCGTACCTGCGCACGGTGCAGGACTTCGACCTGCCGATGGGCCTGGTGATCATGCCGATGTTCCTGTTCAGCGGGACGTTCTTCCCGATCAGCGTCTATCCGGAGCCGATCCAGCTCGCCATGGAACTGACCCCGCTCTTCCACGCGGTGGAGCTGCTGCGCGGCCTGGCCACCGGAGCGCTCGGCTGGCACCAGCTGTGGGACCTGGCCTACCTGGTGGCGTTCGGGTCGATCGCGATGTGGATCGCGCTCAACCGCCTGGAGCAGCGGCTGATCAAGTAGGTCCTGACGGCATTGACCTCTTCGTACCACCCCTGCCCCAACGCGCCCGGAGTAAGGTGAACGCCATGACGTCAGCCAGCGAAGCCCCTCAGCCGATCCGCCTCATCCTGGAGGACGTGGACCTCACCGGTTGGGTCCACACCCAGGGACAGCGGATGACGGACATCCTGCAGGCCGGGGAGCCCTTCTCGTTCCTTCCAGCAGGCGGCGATCCGAGCCAATGGCAAGAGATCTTTCCCGATGATGTCGTGCTTGCCGTGCCCCCGCCGCACGTCAGCGAGCCGGCCCTTCGCGTGCATGGGAACCAGACTGCGGTCCTGATCCGTGCCGGCTCCTTCCACATCGCCGGCACCGCCCACATGCGCCCCGGCGAGCAGGACGATCCGATCATGCGAGCCACGCGACGGTTCATGCCGCTCACCACGGCGACGTTCGGTCGCGATGGCGAGCCAGACGAGCAGGCGGAGGTCGTGATCGTGAACATGCGCCGGACCAGCGAGTTCAACGTCGCCTAGGACCGCAACCGGCGCTCACTCGCTAGCCCTCGACCGTGACCGCCTCAGCCCTCCCGGCCGAGCAGCATGGGGAGCGCGCCGCGCAGGTACGCGACCCCTGAGATGACCGCCAACGCGGTTGCCAGCAACGCCAGCCAGAAACCGATGGCGTGGATTACCCCGGCTTCAAGCACCTCTCCAACCGGCCCGCCAGTCTGCGCATCGAAGGCCAGCAGCAGCGCCCCGATCGCCACGTTCGTCGCGAACGCCTTCCATTTGCCGAGCCGGCGCGCGGCGATCACGACACTGGCCGACGCCGCCACCTGGCGCACCCCCTGCACCACGAGCTCCCGGATGAGCAGGGTCGCCACGATCCAGGTCGGCAGGAGATCGACCTCGACCATCGCCACCAGCACACCGGCGACGAGCACCTTGTCTGCGGTGAGGTCCAGGAAGACGCCCAGCGCCGACACCTCGTCCCGCGCGCGGGCGATCCGGCCATCCAGGTAATCGGTGGTTGCCGCCGCGGTATAGACCGCGAAGCCGAGCAGACCAGCCCCCGGAAATGGCAGGAGGAGCAGCAGGACCACGATCGGGGTGGCGGCGATGCGCGCCAGCCCGAGCATGTTCGGCAGCGTGGTGAGGCGCGACGGCGAGCGTGGGCCGGTCATTGGCCGAGCCTGCGTTCAGTTCCCGCCCGCAGCCGGGCGATGTTGTCCCCGTGCGCGGCGGTCACCAACATTGCTCCGCTGACGGCCAGCGCGACCGCCGCCCAGGTGGCCTGGCCCAGCAGCACGAGCCCGGTCGTGACGACCGGCGCCAGCACGGTCCCCGTCAGCGAGCCAAGCGAGACCAATCGCGACCGCCAGACGATCAGGGCCCCGAGCGGCAGGACGATCGCAACCGCCCACGGAGCCGTCACCAGCATGGTGCCGATAAAGGTCGCGACTCCGCGCCCGCCCCGGAAGCCGATGAAGACCGAACGGATGTGACCCGCCACCGCCGCGATCCCAACCGCGGCAGCGACCCAGGGCGGCGAGCCCGGTGGGCCGGCGAGGTACATCCAGCCCACCAGCAGGACGGCCACAGCTCCCTTGGCCAGGTCGAGCAGGAAGGTGAGCGCTGCCCCGGCCAGGCCGACCGTGCGCAGCGCATTGGTCGCGCCGATGCGGCCCGAACCATGCTCGCGCAGGTCGACACCCCCCGCCATGCGGCCGATCACCAACCCGAACGGCAGCGCGCCGATGAGATAGCCGAGCACGACCAGGACCGCCGCGCCGAGGATGCCCGTCATCATCGATCCCCCGGTCGTGCCGTCGGCTAGGGCCGGGCGGGGTTGCGGCCGACGAGCGCACGCACCCCGAAAGCGGCCACCACCCACGCGATGGCAACGCCGGCTCCGACGTAGGCGGCGAACGGCATCCCGCTCGGCCAGGCCAGCGAGAAGGCCACGAGGCCGATCGCCGCGGCGCCGCCCAGCGCCCAGGCAAGGAAGCGTCGCGAGATGGCGCCCGGCGGCGCGCTCGAAGCAGTGGCACGCCGCGCCTTGCGGCGCTCGAGCTGTTGCTGACGCGCCCGCGCGGCGCCCGTCGCCGGGAGGGCGTACGGGTCCTGCTTCTTCGTCATGCGCTGATAGGCGCGCCGCTCTTCGCGAGACATCGGGCTGAGTCTAGTCGGTCATCCGTCTGTACCATAAGCGCCCGATGCACGAGATCTTCGACCAGTTCAAGGCGCAGCTGCCCGACATCGACCCTGCCGAGACGCAGGAGTGGCTCGACTCGCTGGACGGGGTCGTCGCGCAGGCCGGTCCCGAACGCGCTCGCTTCATCATCTACAAGCTGCTGAAGCGCGCCCGCCAGCTCCAGGTCGGGCTGCCGCCGCTGGTCCAGACCCGGTACGTCAACACCATCTCGACAGAGCAGGAGCCGGACTTCCCTGGCGACGAGAAGATCGAGCATCGGATACGCCAGATGATCCGCTGGAACGCGCTGGCCATGGTGCTGCGCGCCAACTCGAGCTTCGAGGGGATCGGCGGCCACCTGTCGACCTACGCCAGCGCAGCCAGCTTGTATGAGGTGGGCTTCAACCACTTCTTCCGCGGCCGCGACGATGGCGGCGCCGGCGACCAGATCTTCTACCAGGGACATGCCGCGCCGGGGATCTATGCCCGAGCCTTCCTGGAAGGGCGGCTCAGCGAGGAGCAGCTCGACCACTTCCGTCGCGAAACGGGCGGTCCGGGGACCGGTCTGGCCTCGTATCCCCATCCGCGCACCATGCCCGACTTCTGGCAGTTCCCGACCGTCAGCATGGGCCTGGGGCCGCTGTCCGCCGTCTACCAGGCCCGATTCAACCGCTATCTGTCGGCACGCGGCATCGCCGATACCAGCGCCAGCCGGGTCTGGGCATTCGTCGGCGACGGCGAGATGGACGAGCCGGAGTCGCTCGGAGCGCTGGGCCTCGCCGCGCGCGAGGGCCTCGACAACCTGATCTTCGTCGTCAACTGCAACCTGCAGCGGCTCGATGGGCCGGTCCGCGGTAACGGCAAGATCATCCAGGAGCTGGAGGCGACCTTCCGCGGCGCCGGCTGGCACGTGATCAAGGTCATCTGGGCACGCGAGTGGGACGACCTGCTGGCGCGCGACCGTGACGGCGTCCTGCTGACCAAGATGAACGAGACGCTCGACGGCGACTATCAGAAGCTCTCCGTCGCCGATGGCGCCTACATCCGCGAGCACTTCTTCGGCCCCGATCCACGCCTCCGGGCGCTGGTCGAGCACCTCCCGGACGATGCCCTCGCCAAGCTGCGTCGCGGTGGCCACGACTACCGCAAGGTCTACGCCGCCTACTCGGCGGCGGTGGAGCACACCGGCGCCCCGGTGGTGATCCTGGCCAAGACGGTCAAGGGCTGGGCGCTGGGCCCGGGGATCGAGGGGCGCAATGTGACCCACCAGGCCAAGAAGCTGACCCAGGACGAGCTCAAGGTCTTCCGCGACCGCCTGGAGCTTCCGATCCCCGACGAGCAGCTCGCCAAGGCCCCCTACTACCATCCTGGGCCGGAGTCGCCGGAGATCGCCTATATCCTCGAGCGGCGCCGTCAGCTGGGCGGCCTGGTGCCGCGCCGGGTGGTGCAGGCCAAGCCTCTGCCGCCCGCGGCGGATGCGGTCTACGACGAGCTGTTCGCCGGCGCCGATCGTCCGGCCAGCACGACCATGGCCTTCAGCCGCCTGCTGCGCAACCTCATGCGAGATCCGCAGATCGGCAAGCGGATCGTGCCGATCATCCCGGACGAGGCCCGCACCTTCGGCATGGATCCCCTCTTCAAGGAGGTGGGCATCTACAACCCGCTGGGGCAGCGCTACACGCCCGTCGACAAGGAGCTCCTGCTCTCGTATCGGGAGGCCACCGACGGGCAGATCCTGGAGGAGGGCATCACCGAGGCCGGCGCAATGGCCGACTTCACGGCCGCGGCGACCAGCTATGCCACCCATGGCGAGCCGATGATCCCGTTCTACACCTTCTACTCGATGTTCGGCTTCCAGCGCACCGGCGACCAGATCTGGGCGCTCGGCGACGCGCGCGGCCGCGGCTTCATGATGGGCGCCACCGCCGGTCGCACGACTCTCACCGGGGAGGGGCTCCAGCACGACGACGGGCACAGCCACATCCTGGCCAGCACCGTCCCCAACGTGCTCGCCTACGACCCCGCCTTCGCCTATGAGCTGGCGATCATCGTGCGCGAGGGGATCCGGCGCATGTACGGCGAGCCGGGCGAGGACGTCTTCTACTACCTGACCCTGTACAACGAGAACTGGGCGATGCCGCCCAAGCCCGATCGCGTCGAGGAGGGGGTGCTGCGCGGCCTGTATCTCTTCCGGGCGGCGGAGCGCGGCACACGGCATGTGCAGCTGCTGGGATCGGGCTCGATCCTGCACCAGGCGCTCCGCGCCCAGGAGCTGCTCGCCGAGCGGTACGACGTCGCGGCCGACGTGTGGAGCGTCCCGTCCTTCCAGCAGCTGCGCAACGACGCGCTCTCCGCCGAGCGCTGGAATCGGCTGCACCCCGAGGCGGAGGCGCGCATCCCGTACGTGGTGCAGCTGCTCGACCAGACGACCGGACCGATCATCGCCGCCACCGACTACCTCAAGGCACTCCCCGACATGGTGGCGCGCTGGATCGACCGACCATTCACCGTCCTGGGCACCGACGGCTTCGGCCGCAGCGACACCCGCGAGGCGTTGCGCATGCACTTCGAGGTGAGCCCGGAGCAGATCGCCTACGCCGCGCTCCACGGCCTGTGCCTCACCGGCACGGCAGACCGCAAGGAGCTGGTCCGTGCGATCAGTGAGCTGGGGATCGACCCGGACCGAACCGACCCGCGCGAGGCGTAGGCGCCGTCAGCTGGCGTCGCACCTTGCGGGTCGCGTCATGCCCGATTGTGCTGCACAGCCTCTGTGCTGCACGGCTGCACAAGCGGCCTCGACGGCAGCCTGTCTATCCCGGACCCGCGGATATCAGCGGCGTGGCTCCCCGCAGGCGTGCACCGCAGGCGGGGCAGTAGCGGTAGTCAGGCTGGACCCAGGCGTTGCAGTCGTCACACCGGGCCCGCGGGAGCGCCCGCATGGCGACCACCAGTGCCGACATCGCCGCGCGGGCCGTTCGCCCCAGGCCGACAGCGCCCGCCGGGAGAATTGCCGGCCGCCACCGACGTTGCGGAGTCGACGGGACCGCGTCAGCCGCGGCGGTCTGCTGCAGGAACCTGAGCCGCGCGTGGTCGTATTCGGCCCGTGAGCGCGAGTCGCTGAGGAGCGATCGCACCGCATTCACGACCTGCATCTCCTCCGTGGCGCGATCGGAGGCGTTGCGGTCGGGGTGGAAGGCTCGAGCCAACCGGCGGCAGGCGGCCACGATTTCCGCGCGGCCGGCGCTCGGAAGGACTCCCAGCAGCCGGTAGACGTCGCGATCCGGTTGGTACGGCAGGAGGCGCAGGTCCATCGGGGCTGGGGGCGATGGTAATCCACTGGCATCGGTGCTGGTCGGATGGTCCTGCACGTTGGATTTCGTGGTCCGAACGACTATTTTGGAAAGGACATATCACTAAATGCGAGAAGTGGGTTGACAAGTAGAACGCAAGCGGCTAATCTCCGCTCAGCGACTAAGAAAACCAGCAACCGGCATACCAAAACTCAAGGAGCGCAGCAACAATGTACAACCAGTTCCAGTTGGCGATCGTGAACACCGAGAACGAAATCCGGGGAATCCGGTCTCGCAAGACCGTCCGTTCCCACGCAACCACAAGCGACACCGGCATCAAGCGCGTCTTCCGCCTGGGTGGGGACCGCCAGGTCGGGCGCCGATAGATGGCACGCGACGTCATCTCCACCTGTCCCGTCTGCGAGGGCGAGCTGGCGATCACCCGTCTGCACTGCCGCACCTGCGGTACCGCGCTGGAGGGAGAGTTCGGAGTCGGGCGCTTCGGTCGCCTCTCACGTGAGCAGCTCACACTGCTCGAGTCCTTCCTCCGCTCCCGCGGCAACCTGAAGGACCTCGAGCGCGAGCTCGGCATCTCCTACCCCACCGTGCGCGGCCGGATCGAGGCCCTCCTGCGAGCCCTTGGCCTGGCCGATGGCGACGAGGCTGCCCCCGAGGAGCCGCTCGAGGCAGACGCGCCGAATCCATCCAGCGACGACGAAGCCAACGAGCGCCGCGCCATCCTGGACCGCCTCGCCCGCCGCGAGATCTCGGCCGAGGATGCCGCCGAAGCGCTCCGCGCCCTGGCGGGTGCGTAAGCCATGGGCACCTACGTTCGCACCCAGTCCATCGATCACAACGTGGGGGACCGCAGCAGGGTCTCGCTGGCGGTCACCTCGGGTGACGTCCAGGTCCGGGGCATCCCCGGCGGCGAGGCTCACATTCGAGCCACCTTCAAGATCTCTGCCTCATCCGACGCCGATGCGGATCGCATCTTCGAAGCTGTGCAGCTGCGCGTGCATCGCGCCAGCGGGGAGCTGAGCGTCGAGGAGCACGAAGGCAACCATTCCGTCGGCTCCGTGATCAGCCGTCTCTTCGGGGCTGACGGGCACTACGAGCTCACGGTCGAGGCCGAGGTGCCGGTCGCCGCCGAGCTCCAGCTGACGGCGGTCTCCTCCGACGTGGACGTAACCGACCTCCGCGGCGAGCAGCGCTATCGGACCGTTTCGGGCGATCTGAGCGTGACCAACGCCGGAGGCTCCGTTCGCCTCGAGAGCGTGTCGGGCGACGCCACCATTCGCGGGGACGAGCCCCTCTCCGTTCAATCGCAGGGCGTCTCGGGTGACCTGCATGTCACGGCATCCACGCTGCGATCGCTGCACGCCAACACCGTGTCCGGGGATGTCGAGCTCGAGACGCAGCTCGCCGAAGGTGGCGACTTCAGTGTCGAGACGGTGAGCGGCGACCTGGAGGTGGGGCTGGTGGGCGATGCCACCTTCGAGATCCGCGGCCTCTCCACCGACGTCAGCAGCGAGCTCGACCATCGGCTCGAGGGACAGGTGGATCGCCGGCGCCTGGTCATCGGCAGCGGGAGCCCGCGGCTGAGCTTCAGCTCGATGTCGGGCGACGTTCGTGTGCGCCGGCCGCGACGCCTCAGCACGCAGCCGATGGCGACTGAGCCGATGAGCGAACCGACGGCGGCGGAGAAGCAGTCCGAGCTCGACGTGCTGCGCGCTCTGGAGCGGGGTGAGATCGACGTGGACGAGGCGACCCGTCGCCTCGCCAGCGGGCGCTGAGATGGGCGATGAGCTGACGACCGTGCTGCGCCTGGTGGCCGAGGGGAAGCTGAGCGCCGAGGAAGCGGCTCCGATCATCGAGGCACTCGGACGCCACCGCGCTCCGGGACCGCCCGAGCCTCCAGCGCAGGGATTTCCGTTCAGCGGAGCACTCCCAGGCAAAGGATCGGGCCGCGGCCGGCGCGTCCGGATCCAGGTCACCGAGCGTGGTCGGCGCGTGGTCGATGTGCGCGTTCCGCTGGCTTTTGCCGCGATGGCAGCGCGCATGGTGCCCGGCATCCCGGACAGCTACGCGGCGCTCATCGAGCGCGCGGTCGAGGACGACATGGTCGGCCCGATCGTCGACCTTGCCGAGGACGAGGACGGCGACGGCGTCCTGATCACCGTCGAATGACCGTGCGCGGAACGCCCGGCGAGGGCTGAGCGGGTCTCTACAATCGGGATCCGTGACCCCGCCCACCGACGACCCAGCCGTTCCGTGGTGGACGGGCGGGGTGATCTACCAGGTCTACCCTCGCAGCTTCGCGGACGCGAACGGCGACGGGATCGGTGACCTCGCCGGGCTGATGGCGCACCTCGATCATCTGGCCGGCACCAACCGCTCGCTCGGCGTCGACGCGGTCTGGCTCTCGCCGATCTATCCCTCGCCACTGGCCGATTTCGGCTACGACATCTCCGACTTCACCGATGTCGCGCCCGAATACGGAACGCTGGCCGATGTCGACCGACTGGTCGAGGCCTGCCACGCACGCGGGCTGAAGCTGCTGCTCGACCTGGTTCCGTGCCACACCTCGATCGAGCACCCGTGGTTCGTCGACAGCCGATCGTCTCGCGCCAGCGCTCGTCGCGATTGGTACACGTGGGCTGATCCCGGACCGGACGGCGGGCCGCCGAGCAACTGGATCTCGTCGTTTGGAGGCTCCGCCTGGCAGCTCGACCCGGCCAGCGGCCAGTACTACCTCCACACCTTCTACCCCGAGCAGCCGGACCTGAACTGGCGGAACCCCGACGTGGCCGATGCGATCGCAAGCGTGCTCCGCTTCTGGTTCGATCGCGGCGTGGACGGCTTCCGGGTCGACGCCATCATCCACGCCATCAAGGACACCCAGCTGCGCGACAATCCTCCAGCCGGCCCGCCGATCCCCCCGTTCCCACCCGATCCATCCGGACACGACCCGGTCTGGACCGTGGATCGCCCCGAGGCGCCAGAGGTGGTCCGCCTGCTGCGCAGCGTCGCTGACGAGTACCCCGGTCGGCTGCTGCTGGGCGAGGCATACCTGCCCGTCGAGCGGCTGGCGAGGTATCTCGGCGATGGCGCCGGCGACGGGTTCCAGCGGGGCTTCGACTTCGAGCTGTCGCGGATCCCATGGGGTGCCGAGCCGTTGCGGACCACGATCGAGCGGGCGGAGCGCTTCACGCCGGCCGATGCCGAGCCGACCTGGGCGTTCTCCAACCACGACCTGTCGCGTCACGCCACCCGCTTCGGGGAGGAGCGGTCCCGGCTGGCCGCACTGCTCCTCCTCTCCATGCGCGGCACCATCTGCCTGTACGCCGGCGAGGAGATCGGGATGGTGGACGGCCCCGAATTGGCGGCGCCGCTTCACGACAGGTTCGGCCGGGACCGCCAGCGCACCCCGATGCAATGGGACCCGTCCCCCACCCGCGGCTTCAGCGACGGCCAGCCATGGCTGCCGCTTGTCGACCCGGCGGAGCGGAACGTCGCCGACCAGGCGCGCGATCCCTCCTCGCTCCTCACCTTTTACCGCCATCTGCTGGCGCTGCGGCGAGGCTCGCCGGCCCTGCACCGTGGCACGCTGCGCCTGGTGGCCGACCTGCCGCCTGACCTCGTGGCGTGGACCCGAACCGGCGATGACGAGGGAGTGCTGGTCCTCGCCAACATGGGTGACGCACCGGCGACCGTGGATCTGTCGGGGATCGGCGCCACTGGCGAGGTGATCGCCGCCACCGGCTCGCGCCAGGGCCGGCTATCACTGGGCAACCTCGGGATGGGTCCCCTCGAAGGGCTGCTGCTGCGCCTGTGAGAGGCGGCGCGTCCACGATCGGTGCTGTAATACCCGGCGCATGAGTTCCAACCGCCCGCCGGATCGCGGCAACGACCCGGCTAAGCCGCGCGTCGATCCCCTGCTCGAGGTCCGTGAGAAACGACGCGGGCAGCGCCTGGGTGACTCGTACGTTCGCATCGTGCGGCCGTTCGAGGACGAGTTCGAGCGCGAGGAGGGTCGCCTGGTGGCGACCGAGCGGACCGTGCTGGAACGGAGCGGCTGGACACGGACGTTGCGGGGCATCCGGACCCTGCTGATCGGCCGGCCGATCTCATCGGAGCACGAGCAGCACGAGCGCCTGACCAAGGTCAAGGCGCTGGCCATCTTCAGCAGCGACAACATCAGCTCATCGGCCTATGGACCCGAGGAGATCCTGCGGGTGCTGGCCTTCGCCGGTGCCGGCGCGCTGACCCTGACGCTGCCCATCGCGGGACTGATCATCGCGATGCTGGCGATCGTGACGATGTCGTATCGGCAGACGATCAAGGCCTACCCGCTGGGCGCCAGCAGCTACATCGTCGCCAGCGACAACCTGGGCGATCGGGCAGGCGTCCTGGCCGCCTCGGCGCTCCTCATCGGCTACGTGGTGACGGTGGCCGTCTCGGTCTCTGCCGGCATCGCGGCACTGACCTCGATCGTGCCCGACATCTATCCCTACCGGGTCTACATCTCGGTTGCGATGGTCGTCCTGCTGACGCTGGGCAACCTGCGCGGCATCCGCGAATCCGGGTCGATCTTCATGGCGCCCACCTACCTCTACATCGTCACCATGCTCGCCATCATCGGCTTCGCCCTGGTCCGCAACGCAATGGGCGACCTGCCGCAGTACGTTCCCCCGCCGGACTGGGCGCTGAACGAGGGGACCCAGGCGCTGGGCCTCTTCCTTCTGCTGCGAGCGTTCTCGCAGGGAGCGGTGGCGCTGACCGGGGTCGAGGCGATCTCCGACGGGGTGCCCGCCTTCAAGGCACCGGAGTGGCGGAATGCACGGACGACGCTGACGTGGGCCACGGCCATATTTGGCGTGCTGTTCCTGGGGATCGCCTACCTGATCACGACCCTCGGCTTCGTTCCGGACCCGACTGAACAGCAGACCGTCCTCAGCCTGCTGGTGCGCCACGTTGTGGGAAGCGGTCCGATCCTGATCCTCGCCCAGGTGGCGACGGCGCTGCTGCTGGTCCTGGCCGCCAACACCAGCTTCGCGGACTTCCCACGCCTCTCGTCGTTCCTGGCGCGCGATGGCTTCATGCCGCGCCAGTTCGCCTTCCGCGGCGAGCGGCTGGCCTTCACCACCGGCATCGTGGCGCTGGCCGGCCTGGCGATCGTGCTGCTCGTCTCGTTCGAGGCGAGCGTCACGGGGCTGATCCCGCTCTACACCCTGGGCGTCTTCATTGCCTTCACGCTCTCGCAGGCCGGGATGCTGCTGCGCTGGTGGCAACGCCGCGAAGCGGGCTGGCGGCAGGGAATGGTCATCAACGGGCTGGGTGCGGCCACGACCGCGGCGGTGGCGCTGGTGGTCGGCACCAGCAACTTCTTCCAGGGGGCGTGGATGGTGATGGTGCTCGTGCCCGCGCTGATGGCACTCCTGGTGGGGATCCGCTCCCACTACCGCAACATGGAGCACCAGCTGGACGCGGTTCCCGAAACCGATGACGACGTCGAGCCCGACCCGATCGTGATCGTGCCGCTGGCGCGCCTCGACCGACCCGCGCGCCGCGCGCTGGCCTTCGCCCGCACCATCTCGCCGCACGCCACGGCAGTGCACATCACCAACGACCCGCATACCGCCGACCAGCTGCGCGAGGACTGGGGGAAGCTGGGCGGACGGATGGAGCTGGTGGTGGTTGAGTCCCCCTACCGCGCGCTGGTCGGGCCGTTGCTGCGCTACATGGACGCGCTCCAGTCGCTCCATCCGACCCGCCCGATCGTGGTGGTGCTGGCCGAGGTGGTGCCGCGCCATTGGTGGGAGAACCTGCTCCACAACCAGACCAGCCTGCGGCTGAAGCTGCGGCTCTTCGGACGCAAGAACACGATCGTGGCCGACGTGCCGTTCCACCTCGACGAGTGAGCTTTGATCAGACCGGCTTGATATCCCGATGTGATTGATTACCGGGGGGTCATACCAATAACGCGGTGGCGCCTCAGACTCATCGTTTCTATGCCTGCCCCGTCATAAACTGACGAGAGACTGCCGGCAACCTGTCAGTCCTATTACCCGGTGGTCATACGACGCTAGGCGCGTCAGGCGGCGAACCGGTACAGGTTCATCACCAGGATCCCCCAGGTGTGCACCAGCACGCCCACGGCGACCGCGGCGGCAAGACTCCACGACGCGCGCTCTCGGTAGGCCCAGCCGAGCAGCAGGAGCAGCAGCGGAACGGCATCCAGGATGAACCGATAGCCGAGCTGCGCGAAGCCCCATGACCCGTGCATCACGTCCGGCAGCAGCACGAGGCCAACCGACAGCCAGGTGACCGCAACCATCGGCCCGCGGGCCTTGACCGCCCAGAACAGGAACGGCGCCGATAGGGTCAGCGACAGTCCGGTCGAGTAGGGCTTGAGGTACGGGAAGTCGCCGACGACGGCCGGCCCCTGGATGAAGATGGCGTACAGGTGGCGCGGGATGTAGAGCGGTGAGACGAGGCCGTGCCTGAACCACGGCTCATCGGTCACCAGCAGGCCGGCGTCGCCCGACGGGATATGGACGTAGCCCGAGTCGAACGGAGATCCGAAGCGCGCGACGTTGTACGCGGCGAACAGCACCGCGGGCACGGCCAGTCCGAGCAGCAGCTCCGCGTGCGCCCCGGACGGGCGCCATCGGTCGGCGAAGAAGGCGAGCAGCAGGGGCAGCGCCAGCCCGGTCGGCAGACGGCTTGCGGCCGCCAGGCCCAGGGTCAGCCCGACCAGCGCCGGCAGACGGCGGCGCACCCCGAGATTGAGCGCCAGCAGCAGGAAGCAGGCGGCCACCACCGCGGCGTAGTGATGGGTGCCGCCCATGCCGGCGACCCACCAGTGGGTGGTGAAGGCAAAGCCGATGGCGATCACCAGGCGTGGTCCGAGCATCACCCCGATCGCCGCCAGCAGGTACCACGCCAGCGCGACATTGACCGCACCGACCAGCGTGGACATTACGTTGCCGGAGAGCTCCCCCACTCCCGGGAAGAGGCCGAGCGCCGCGATGACCGGCATCAGGGTCAGGGCGGGCACTGGCGGGAAAGGCGAGTACTGCGCGCCGCTGCCGTCGGGGACCGGCACCAGCTCCATCCAGGGCCGATCGACCGGGATCGACAGCCGACCGTGGAGGAATGCGTCAGCCAGCGGCACGAACTGGTCCCCGCCTGCTCCTGGCGGCCCGGTGAACCAGTAGACGGCGAAGGCGAGCAGCGCCAGACCGATGCCGGCCGGGTGCTCCGGCTCCGCCTCGGTGGCGCGTTGGGCGGTCACTTCGCGGAGTCTAGGGCGCCAACGCACGATACGGCTGATAGAGGGTTGGCGCGCCCGGCAGGAATCGAACCCGCGACCTGATGGTCCGAAGCCACCCGCTCTGTCCGCTGAGCTACGGGCGCACATTTCACGCTCAAACAGAGCGGAAAAGTGGAAATAGCCTTGACCACAGCGCTCGGAGAGCGTGTTTGGCGCCGATCTTCGGAATCCCGCCAGCGGAGCTAAGCCACGCAGGCGGCCACTCCCACCGCTCCTATCCTAACCCGCGGCGACCTGGCCGCCAAACCTCATGGGCCGTGGCCGAGCTGGGTCCAAGCCCGTTTCGGTCGACTGTGGGCAGCGGTACCATCGGTCGCATGCCAGCCAAGTCGCCTCACCAGCGCCGGAAGCCACGACCGCCCGAGGCGCCGACAGGAACGGTCGCGTTCCTGTTCACCGACATCGAGGGCTCGACGCGCCTCGCCGGCAGCCTGCCCGATGCCTACGAGGCGCTTCTCGAGCGCCATCGGTCGATCCTGCGCGAGGCGTTTGCCCGCCACGCTGGATTCGAGGTTGGCACCGAGGGCGACTCGTTCTTCGTGGCGTTCGGCAGCCCGCTCCACGCGTTGCGCGCCGCCGCGGAGGGCCAGCGCGCGCTGACCGGCGCGGAATGGCCGCCCGGCGCCGATCTCCGCGTGCGGATGGGTCTCCACGTGGGCGAAGCCACGCGCCGAGACGGCGGTTACGTTGGGCTCGAGGTCCACCGCGCCGCCCGCATCGCGGCAGCCGGCCATGGCGGCCAGGTGCTGGTCTCGCAGGCGATGGCTGCGGTCCTGGGGGATCGGCTGCCCGAGGAGCTGGCGCTCCGTGAGCTCGGAGAGTTTCGCCTGAAAGACTTCGATGCGCCGGCACAACTGCATCAGCTCATCGGCCCCGGCCTGCGAGCCGAGTTTCCGGGGCTTCGGTCCGTCGGGGTGGAGCTGACCAATATCCCCGCGCAGCTGACCTCCTTCGTCGGCCGCGAACGGGAGCTCGCGGATCTTGCCGCCCTGGCGGAGGCGCATCGCCTGGTGACCCTGATCGGAACCGGCGGCACGGGCAAAACGAGACTCATGCTCCAGCTTGCGGCTGAGCTCCTGGGGCGCCGGGCGGACGGCGTCTGGCTGGTCGAGCTGGCCCCGGTCCCCAGCCCCGATCTCATCGTCAGCGAGGTCGCCCGGGCGCTCGGAGTGCCTGGCGAGCCCGGACGGGCGGTCCTCGACACGCTGGTTGATTTTCTCCGCTCGAAGTCCCTCGTGCTGCTCCTCGACAACTGCGAGCATGTCATCGGCGCGGCCGCGGATCTGGTCGATCGCCTGCTCGCCAGCTGTCCATCGTTGGCCGTGCTTGCGTCGAGCCGTGAGGCGCTCGGAGTGTCCGGGGAGACGGTCTTCCAGGTCCCGTCGCTGGTCGTACCTGGCGCCATCGGCGAGGGCGAGGATCATGACGAGCCGGCGGCGGGCTGGTTCGAGGAGACGGCCGCAGCTGACGCGGTCCGCCTGTTCGTCGATCGAGCGAGCGCGGTGCTCTCGTCCTTTTTGCTGACGCCTGCCAACGCGCCCGCAGTGGTCGAGATCTGCCGTCGCCTTGACGGCATCCCGCTCGCGATCGAGCTCGCCGCAGCGCGGGTCACTCATCTTTCGGCGCAGGAGATCGCGCGGGGGCTCGGCGACCGGTTCCGGCTCCTGACCGGCGGCCGCCGCAGCGCCGTACCCCGCCAGCAGACGCTGCAGGCGCTCGTCGACTGGAGCTGGGACCTGCTGACCGAGACGGACCGCCAGTTCCTGCGGCGCCTCTCAGTCTTCGCGGGGGGGTGCACGTTGGAGGCGGCGGCGGCCGTGGCGGGGCTGCACGAAGACGATGGCGGCGCGCGTCACGACGAGGCGAACACGCTGCTCGAGACGCTCGACGGCCTCGGCCGCCTGGTCGACCGCTCGCTGGTTGTCGCCGACCAGGGTGGACCCACGCGCTATCGGCTCCTCGAGACGATTCGGCAGTACGCCGGCGACCGGCTCGCAAGCGCTGGCGAGGTGTTGGCGATCCGCGGCCGTCACCTTGCGTTCTACCTGGACCTCGCACGCGAGGCCGGGCCTGCACTCCGGGGCCCGGACATGGTGGCATGGCTGAGCCGCCTGGACTCCGAGGCGGAGAACCTGCGCACCGCGCTGGAGTGGTCATTCGAGGCGGACCCAGAAGCGGCGCTGCGCCTGTCGGTGGCGCTGGCCGCCTACTGGAGATCCCGATCGATTGGCTCCGAGGCCATCGAGTGGATGGCCAAGGCGGCCGAGCTCGCATTGAGGCTGCCGCCTGCTGCGCCATCCGCCGCTCGCGAGCGAACGATCCTAGTCGCGAGGGTGTTCGCCTCCGCCGCGAATGCATCGTCGTGGGGTGCGGAGTACGCCGCAGGCGGGCGATGGGCCGAGGAAGCCGTGGCGCTGGCTCGCCGAGCCGAAGACGACGAGGCGCTGTCAGAGGCGCTCGCTGCGCTGGCGACGACGAGGTCCTTCTCAGGGCGGTTGAGCGAGGCGCGCGAGTTGGAAGAGGAGATGGTCCGGCTGGCCGAGTCGAGGCACGACTGGTTAGCGCTTGCCACGATCGAGGCAAGCCTCGCCTATTCTCAGATGACAGACGATGGTGACATGGCGGGCGCCGAAGCCCGGCTACTCAGGGCGTCCGAGGCGGCCGATCGCTCCCGGAATCCGCGTGCGATCGCCTTCATCGCATGGAGTCGCGGCGATCAGAGCGGTTTCACCGGTCGGTTGGCCGAGGCACGAGAGTGGCTGGGCAGGGCGATCGCGGGTTACGAGGAGATGGGCGACCGCAGGTCCGTTCTCAGGACGCGCAGCGAACTCGCTCACACGCTGCGCCGTGGCGGGGAGATCGACGAGGCCGAGGAGCTGTACCGGGAAACGCTGCGCGGCTGGCAGCACGCGGGCAACCGCGGCGCGATCGCCCACCAGCTGGAGTGCTTCGGGTTCCTCGCGACAGCAAAGCACGACTTCGTACGTGCGGCCCGCCTGTTGGGTGCGGCGGAGGCGATCCGCGAGGTCGCGGAAATAGTGATGCTCTCGGACGAACGGGCCGAATACGACGCCGCGATTGGCCAGCTCCGCAACGCGCTCGATGCGACCGCTCTCGACTCGGCGTGGGCCGAGGGCCGCCGCATGACGACTGACGAGGCGGTTGCCCTGGCCCTCTTGGCCTCAGTGCCAGGCTCCACCTCGTGGATTCCCACCTGAGCCGCTACGCCAAGCTGCGCAATCCGTCTGTCACGGCGGCAGTCCTGACGAAGCGAGAGGGCTTCTCGACAGCGGATAACTAGGGCACATTTGGTACGGGTTCCACGCTCGTGCCACAGCGCATCGGGGTAGCTGGTCCGAAGCCACCCGCTCTGTCCGCTGAGCTACGGGCGCGCGTTTCACGCTCAAACAGAGCGGAAAAGTGGAACGTGCCTTGACCACAGCGGTTGGAAAACGTAAACCTGGCGCTGATTTTCGGAAACCCACCAGCGGAGCTCCAAGCCATGCGGCCGGCTAATCCCACCGCCACTATCCTAACCCGCGGCGACCTGGCCGCCAACGTTGTTAGTTTCGCCCGTCACATCGTGCGGCCAACCTGTCCCCCGCCACCTCGGTCTTCCAGTATCGGACGCCCTCTTGTCAAGTTCGTCCCAGCGCTCGTCAGGGCCCGATCACTGGCTTGGATCGTGGACGCGAAGCAGCATCGACGGCGATTCTGAGGGTGCCGTCGGGTCCTCGCCGCTGGACAACAAGGTACTGCCGGCGACGGCCGACAATCCGCGAACGCTAAGCGAGCCCGAAGACGCGAATCGGCGTGGCGAGTTACGAGTACAGACCCGGGCAAGGCGCATGCGGCTGTATCAGGTTCGGCGTCTCTCTAGTTCGTCGCGGCCTCAATCAAACTCAGCGCCTGCATCGCCGGCCTGCTCCCGCAATCGCACGAGAGCATCGTCGGTGGTAGCTGACTCGCGGACCAAGGCCATCACCCGGCTGACACCCGCCTCGCGATATCCTCTCAGTAGCTCGACCGGGTCCTGATTCACCAGCGTTTCCCACCAGATATGGACCGAGACCGGGAGGGTCGCAGCATCGCGGCCGACTTCCGCGCAGCGCTCGGCCACGACCGCCAGGGCATCCTCGATTTCGTGGACGGGAACGTTATCAAGATTGAGTTCATCGGCGTGGCGCGCTGCCAACCGCCACGTCACGTTCCGGCCA
>JBBDXT010000004.1:3186-53959 GCA_040902225.1 Chloroflexota bacterium | reverse complement strand
AGCGCGCCGGTGGCGGTCAGGGTGGTGCCGGCCGCGATGGTGACCGTGCCCCTGATCTCGACGGCGTCGAGGGTGTGGGAGCCGCTCACCGTCAGGGTGCCCGCGAACGTGACGGTGCTGCCGGAGGCGGCCACGGCGCCGGACGTCCACGTCCAGTTTCGCGTGGTCCGGAACGTGCCGGTCATCGTCAGCGTGCCTGACGGCTTGTCGATGTCGACGATCGGCAGGTTGCTGGTGGCGCTCGCTGCGCCGGTCCACAGCTGCGCCCCGGCGCCGTTGATCAGCAGCGTGGCGGTGCCGCCGCCGGTGAAGCCACTGGCGGAGCTGATGTCCCCCTGGGCCGCCAGCGTGCCGGTGTTCACCGACCCTCCAGTCAAGGTCAGCGCACCGACCACGGACAGGGTGTTGCCAGCGCTGATCGTCTTGGTGCCGGACAGGAACTGGACGTTGTTGAAGGTGGCAGCCCCGCCCAGGTTCAATGTGACGTTGCTGGTCGAGAAGACCACGCTCCCACCGTTATGGGTGAAGACACCGGCGGCCAGCGTGACCGCGCCGTTCACCGTCAAGGTTCCGGTTGTGCTGGTGAAGGCTCCACCGGCATTCACGGTGAAACCACCGCTGACGGTGATGGCCGCGCCACCGCCGATGAATGTGCCAGCGGACTGGGTGTACGAGGTCGTGAGGGTGAGCGTATTGCTCTGCGTCACCGTGCCGGTGTAGCCAGCATTCACCTGGAAGATAGCGACGGTGACCGCCACATCGACGATGGCGTTCTTGGTGCTCGTGCCGTTGAAGGTGACCGTGTCCCCAGGTACCGGCAGGGTGTCAGCTGACCAATTGGCAGGAGTCGACCAGTTGTTGTCGGCGCCACCGCCGTCCCAGGTCCTGGTGGCGGCATCTACACGGGGCGCGGAGGCCAAAGCCGCCGCGAGCACCGCAAACCCGATCAGGGTCAGGAAGATCGCGCGGAGAACGCCCGCCCCTCGGTACGCATGGTCCGACGTGGCGCGCTTACGCGCCGAGCGAGACTCCCGCGTATGACAGCTCCGCTGCGCCCCCGGCCCCCTGCCGGCGACTGGACGCTCTCGCCTCGTGCCCAATCGTGATGCGCCCCCGGCCGAGGAGGATACCAAATCACGAGCGGCGCCGAGGCTCCATTTGTCATACAGCGGCTAGGTCTTTCGTTCACCACGCCGCTCATGGCTCGGTCCGCCTCGGCCACGATGTCCCACAATTGGCGCCTGATGTCCAAGCTCCCGCTCGCTGCCGCCAGCCTGCTTCTCGTGATCGCCGGCACGTCCTGCAGCCTGGCGCCGACGCCCAGCCCGGCCGCGAGCCCGTCGGTCGAGCCGACCGCGAGCCCGAGTGCCGAGCCAACTCCCGATGTGACCGCTCCGGGCATCTCCCTCCAGGACCCGCCTGCGGGCGGTGTGCTGGATGCGTCGGGCATCACCGTCACGTTCAGCGAGCCGGTGCGTGGCGTGGACCGGGCAGCCTTCCAGTTCTCCGATGCAGCAGGCACGGTGCAGGGTTCGATCGTCAGCCTCGACCCGACGGGCCGCATCGCGACCCTCGTCCCGGAGGCAACGCTGTCATTCGCCGCCAGGTACACGGTCACGCTGAGTAGCCTGGTGCACGACCTGGCTGGCAACGCGCTGCCCCTGACGAGCTGGACGGTGTCCACCAGCGACCGCGTCAGGTTCGAGGCCGGCACGTACACCGGCTACAGGTTCGGCGACTCGACCGCGGACTGGACCGCGATCAGGCGCTCGACGCTGAGCTCGCCGTCGTCGGCGACGGCCACCGAGTATCGCGTCATGGATGACGTCGGCTTCCTGCTGGTCAATGCCGGCGTCTGGCAGGGCTACTGGGTCCACGGGACCGCCATGGGCATCGCGCTGGACGACCTGGAGGCACCGATCCCCCCGCTCCCCACCTGCGACTATCTCGACCTGCCGGCAGCGCGGATCGCGTTTGCTGACTGGGGAACCACGGTCCTCGACACGGTCTTCCGGCTGCCGAGCGGCTATGCGCCCGGGGACCTGGTCGACACCTCGCAGGCCGGCCTGAACGGCTCGCACTTCATTCGCGCGATCGCCCTCCAGGACCTTCGCACCATGTTCGACGCGGCGATATCCGATGGGGCGCGGCTGGCGGTTCAATCGGCCTACCGTTCATACCAGGGGCAGGTGCTCACCTTCAATGGCTGGGTGCGCCAGGTGGGCTACAGCGGAGCCCTCAGGACATCGGCTCGCCCGGGGCATTCCGAGCATCAGCTCGGCACCGCCATCGACTTTCGGTCGGTCGGTGGGGCTTCGCCCTGGACCTACGCCGATTGGGCAACCTCGACCGAAGGTGCGTGGCTCAAGGCCAACGCCTGGAAGTTCGGCTGGGTGATGAGCTATCTGCCGGGGACGAGCGCAGTGAGCTGCTACAGCTATGAGCCGTGGCATTACCGCTACGTGGGACTCGCCACGGCCGCGGCGGTGCACGACGCAGGCGTCACGCTGCGCGAGTGGCTCTGGTCACAGGGGTTGGGCGTCCACTAGGCCCCTTCAGCGGATCGCACCCTCGGCTCGCAGTGCGGCGATCTCGTCCGAACTCAGCCCGACCTCCGCCAGGATCTCGTTCGTGTCCTCGCCCAACCGCGGCGGCGCGGCTCGCAGTGGCAGCCGCCGCCCGTCGATTCGGATCGGGGCCGGGGCAAGCCGCATGCCATCAGCGGCCTGCGTCCACTCGCCGTCATGCGCCGCCTCCATGGCTGCCAGCGCCTCGCTGACCGAGTTGACCGGACCGGCCGGCACATCGGCCTCGGTGAGGGCGGCGACGAGCTCGTCGCGCGACCAATCGCCGATGCGCATGGCCAGCGCAGGAACCAGCTCGTCGCGCGTGATGAGCCGATCATGGTTGCTGGCAAAGCGCGGGTCAGGCTCCAGCTCGAGCACGGTGAGCAGGCGCTCGAACTGCGCATCGTTGCCGACGGCCACGACCAGGTGGCCGTCGCGCGCCGCGAAGACCTGGTACGGCACGATGTCGGGGTGCCCGGTCCCCCAGCGGCGCGGTTCCTCCCCGGTTGCCAGGTGATGCCCAAGCACGTTGGTCAGGCTGGCGACGCCTGACTCGATCAGGCTGACCGATGCGTGCAACCCGTCGGCGCGGCCGCGCTCCCGGGCCACCAGCCCCGCCAGCGCCGCGATCGCAGCCTGCAACCCCGCGGTCAGGTCGAGCAGCGCGACGCCGACCTTCATCGGGCCGCCGTACGGGTCGCCGGTGACCGACATCAGGCCGCTGAACGCCTGCGCCACCAGGTCGTAGGCCGGCCGCTCACTGGCGTCGCCATCCCCCGGAAAGCCGCCGATCGTCGCCACTACCAGGTGTGGATGCGCGGAGCGAAGGCGATCTGCATGCAGGCCGAGATCGGCGGCGACCGACGGCTGGTAGTTGTGCAGGAGGACGTCGCACGTGGCAGCCAGGCGGTCGAGCAGGGCTCGGCCCGCATCGGTCTTGAGGTTCACCACCAGGCTGCGCTTGTTGCGGTTGACCGATGCGAAGTACGCGCTGCGGCGGCCGGCCGGGTCGCCCCAGTACGGCGGTCCCCAGCCGCGCGTCTCGTCGCCGCTCGGCGGCTCGAGCTTCCAGACCTCCGCTCCCAGGTCCCCGAGGAGCATGCTGGCGATCGGCCCTGCATAGACCCGCGAGCAGTCCAGCACCCGGATGCCGGTGAGTGGCAGCGCTGTGTCCATCGGCGGCCTCCTAGCCCGCGCTGAGCAGGACATGACGGCCGGCACGCCGCCGGAGCCGGGCGAGGGTCGGCCCCACCACCCGCACGCCGCAGATGCCGCACCGGGTCCAGCGCCCGTCGCGGACCAGTCGGATGGTGTGCTCTTCCACGAGCACACGTACCGGAGCGCGCAGGCGTGCGCGCTCGCGCAGGGCCTCCCGACGGCTGAGCCACGCAACATCCGCTCCGGGGATCCCCAGCGCTCGGGCGTGGCGCAGCGCGCTCGGGTAGCGGCCGCCCTCGCGGGCCAGGATCTCGTCGTCGGGGATGCCGTGGCTCCGGTACAGGTCGAACGCGGCGGCGTAGAACCGCGCATCGTGATGCGCGACGCGCCCGCGCCTGCTGCGGGGCGCCGGCCCGAGCCAGTGGGCCAGTTCGTGGAGCAGGGTGAGCCGCTGGTCCACCGGATCGGCTCCGGCCGTGACCGAGATGCTGCCCGTCGAGCGTCGCGTCACGCCGGAGGACGCCGATCGCAGTGCCTGCCGCCACCGCATCGCAGGCTCTACGACACCCGCGGCCGCGCACACGGTGCGCACCATCTCTGTCGCCCAGGGGGGAGGCATCAGGAGGGGCTTCCCCGCGTGCGAAGGAGCTCCCCGAGCTCAAGCAGCCATGCCTCTAACAGTGGATCCGCGTAGGAATAGGCGTCGTACGTGTAGCCCACCATCGCCGCTCCATGGGTCGCCGCATATTCAGCGGCCGATTGCGTCCTCCACGGGAAGAATGCCAGGGCGCGAGTCTCCCGCTCGGGGTCTGCGCGCGGCCGCCCCTCGGACGCCACGCGGGCCTCATGGCGCGCTCGCCAGCGGTCGGTCAACCGGTCGAGGCGCCGCCGGCGGGGATCGGTCACCGAGCGGTGACGTCGACCACGGGCGAGCCGACCTCGTACAGGCCAAGCCGGGCAACCGCCCGCTGCAGCCAGGCGGGTGCCCACCAGTTGACGCTACCCATGATCCGCATGAAGGCGGGGACCAGCAGCCCGCGGACGATGGTGGCGTCGATGAGCACGGCCAGCGACATGGTCACGCCCAGCGACTTGATCGACGTGATGCTCGACATCGCGAAGGCGGCGAAGACGGCGACCATGATCAGTGCCGCGCCGGTGATCATGCCGCCGGTGAGCCCGATCCCCTCGGCGACGGCCCTCGTGTTGTTACCGGTCGCCAGGTAGCGCTCCCGGATGCGCGCTAGGAGGAGCACCTCGTAGTCCATCGACAGGCCGAACAGGATTGCGAACATGATGATCGGCTGCCAGGCGCCGATGGTGTGAGAGGTCTCGAAGCCGAGCAGGCCGGACAGGTTCCCGTCCTGGAAGATCCAGACCAGCGCCCCAAAGCTGGCGCTGACGCTGATCAGGCTCATGAGCACCGCCTTGATCGGCAGGAAGACCGATCCGAAGGTCAGCAACAGGACCACCGTCGTCACGAGCACGACGATCAGGATCGCGACCGGGACCGATGCGCGGAAGCTGGTCATGAAGTCGGCCGAGCGTGAGGGCAATCCGGCAGTCAGGGCCTGCGCTCCCGGCGGCGGCTCGACCTTACGAACCTCGCCGACGAGCGCGCGACCCTCCTCGGAGTCGGGGACGGCGTTCGAGAAGACGCGAAGCTTGACGGTATCGCCGGCGAGCCAACCCGAGATGTACTCCGCCAGAGCCGGCCGCGCCGCCTCCGGTCGCTGGTCGGGTGGCAGGGCCAGCAGGGCGTGGTAGTCGTCTGCGATGGTCCCCGGCGGTGGCGTCAGGACGCTCTCGACCTGTGTCACCAGCCCAAGCGCCTTGACCCGGTCCTCGTAGGCGGCCACCTCAGCCTGTCGCTCGGCGGACAGAGTGCCGCCCGTGTCCTCGCCCGGCCGGGTGACGACAATCGTGATCGGATCGTTCTCGCCGCCGGGGAACTCGTCGGCGATCACCTCGAACCCGGTGCGGGCCGGGATCCGCGGAAGGTCGGTGAGATTCTGCCCAGTGGAGAGCTGGATCCCCACGAAGGGCGAGCCTGCGATCAGCAGGACCGCCAGCACCGGCAGCGCCACGATCAGCGACCGACGCATGACGCGCGCCGCGATCCATGCCCACACGCCGTGCCCCTGGCGGCGGTCGGCCTCGTCCGCGTCCTCCTCGACCAGGCGCAGGAAGCGAGGCAGCGGGACGCGCAGCCGGTTGACGCTCGGGCCGAGCAGGGCCAGCAGCGCCGGGAGCACGGTCAGCCCGAAGACGAGGGTCGATACGACGGTGAGGATCCCACCGATCCCCATGCTGCGGAGTGCCGCGGCGTCGAAGACGACCAGCGAGGAGAGGCCGACCGCGACCGCGATTCCCGACACCGCCACCGCCTTGCCGACGCTGCCCATCATCCGCTCCAGGGCGATCTCGACGTCGTGGTGGCGGAGCTCCTCGCGGAAGCGGCTGACCATGAAGAGCGAGTAGTCGATCGCCAGCGCCAGGCCGATCATGGTCGCGATATTGGTGACGAAGATGCTCATCTCGGTGACGTTGGCCAGGAGGCTGATTGCGGCGAACGCGGTCGGCATGGCCAGGCCAGCGATCACCAGCGGCAGTGCCGCTCCGACCAGCGTGCCGAACACGGCGAGAAGGATCAGCAGGGCGATCGGCAGGCTGATCGCCTCGGCCTGGAACAGGTCCTCCTCGATCTTGGCGTTGAACTCGTGGTAGACCTGCGGGATGCCGGTCACCCACACCTCGACGCCAGCGGGGCGCTGGACCTTGTCGGCGAGCCGACCGGCATCGTCCACCGCCTCCTCGATGCCCTTGTCGAGGAAGACCGCAGCCATCGTGTGGGTGCCATCCTTGCTCAGCAGCGCGGGCGCGCCGGTGTCGGCATACGTCTGGATCTTCGTCACCGCGGGGTCATCCGCGACGCGAGTCAGGGACGCCGCGACCGTGGCCTGGAATTCAGGCGAGGCGGCATTGCCGTCGGGGGCTTCATAGACCACCAGCATGGTGGTCGCTTCGCTGCCGAAGCGATCCGCGATGATCGCGGAGGCGCGCTGCTCCTCCGAGCCGGCGATATCCCAACCGCCCTGGATCAGCGACCCGCCCGAGGTGGCCGCCCAGATGTTGATGCCAATCACGATCGCCAGCCCCACGATCGGCAGCCAGCGCCGCAACCGATAGTCAAAGCGCCCCACCGCGGCGAAGATGCCGGTCGGGTGGAGCTCTCGCACGGGCCCGTTCGGGAGCGGCGCGGTGGCAGCCATGGACAACGGATCACCTCGAATGGGCTGAGGTTCGCGATTCGCCGGGGCGAAGGGTACAGGGTCGTTATGATCCGCGCGTGAATCGTCCCGCCACCGGCGCGTGACCAGCCTCGCCCCCACTGCGTGGTGGCGCGGACTGGGCGGCCTGACCCGCTCCGGGAGTGCCCTCGAGGGCCTCTCGTGGGCCCTCTACGACTTCGCCAACACGATCTTCTCGTTCGCCATCGTCAGCTTCGCGATGGGCCCGTGGGCGACTCGCTTCCTTGGCGAAGCGACCGGCACATTCCTCTTCACCCTGGCACTGAGCCTTTCGGTAGCGGTCAACGCGATCGTCTCGCCAGCGCTCGGGGCGATGTCCGACCGCACCGGTGGCCGGAAGCGATACCTGCTCGTTTTCACGGTCATGTGCGTCGCACCTACCCTGTTCATTGGCTTTGTCAACATCGGCCTCGGTTTGCTGTTCTTCGCGATCGCCAACTTCGGGTTCCAGGCGGCGCTGATCTATTACGACGCCATGCTGCCGGACGTCGCCCGTCCGGGGATGCTCGGCCGCCTCTCAGGGGTTGGCGTTGCGCTCGGTTACGTTGGGACGATCGTCTCCGGGCTCCTTTTCGGCCTGACAGTCACTGACGACGGAGAGACGACGGCTGCCAGCTTCCTGCTCATTGGCTCGCTCTTCGCAATCTTCGCGATCCCGATCTTTGCCATCGTCCATGAGCGCAGGACGCGCGGCATCCCCTTCCGGGCTGGCAACGCGCTCCGTTCGTGGTCACAAGTGGCCGACACGATCCGCAACGCTCGGCGCTTCCCAGGACTCATGCGCTTCATCGTTGGTCGCTTCTTCTACACGGACCCGATCAACACGGCGATCGCGGTGATGAGCCTGTTCGCCATCAACGCCATCGGCTTCAGCCAAACTGAATCGCGCTTCGTACTGATCGGTCTGACCGTCGCCGCAGTCGTCGCCTCCTTCGGCTGGGGCGTGCTCGCCGATCGGATCGGGCCGAAGCGCACGCTGATGTGGGTGCTTGGCTCGTGGACTGTCGGCCTGCTGATCGTCGGCCTGACGCTGGAGCGGCTGCCGTTTCTACTCGCCGGCGCGATCCTCGGCTCCGGGTTGGGCGGCGTAGCGGTGACGGATCGCCTGCTGCTGCTGCGGCTGGCGCCCCCCGCGCAAATCGGCGAGATGTTCGGCCTCTATGGCTTGGCTGGGAAGGCGAGCGCCGTGATCGGCCCGCTCGTGTATGGGGCGATCATCGGTCTCCTGCAGCCTGCGCTCGGCCGCGACGCGTACCGGATCGCGATCCTGTCCCTGCTGGTGCTGATGGTTGTCGGCTTTCTCATCGTGCGGAGAGTCCCTGAGGGCAGGGAGCCCGATGCCGAGTCGCCTCTGGCCACGCCCCTGGAACCGGCGATCGTTCCGCCGGGAGAGACGCCATGACATTGATCGTGGCACACCGTGGCGCCTCCGCCGTCGCCCCGGAGAACACGATGGAGGCCTATCGCCGTGCGGTCGATATGGGCGCCGACGCGATCGAGCTCGACGTGCACCTGACCGCCGACGGGGAGCTGGCACTGGTGCACGACGAGACGCTGGAGCGCACCACCGACCTCACCGGGTCCATCAGCTCGATGACGCTGAAGCAGCTGGGCGCGGCCGACGCCGGTTGCCGCTTCGAGGCGCCAGACGGGTCGTTCCCGTTCCGCGGCAAGGGGCTCACCGTCCCCACCTTCGCCGAGGTGCTCGAATGGCTGCCTGACGGCATCGGGCTGGTGGTCGAGGTCAAGGCACGCGCCGCGACGGCTCCGGCGATCGAGGGGCTGCGCGGCTCGCGGGTGCGCGCCGCCGGGGCGGTGAGCCTGATCAGCTTCGACGAGCGGATCATCGACGAGGCGCGGGCGCTCGATCCCGAGCTTGCGACCGGATACCTGCTGGTCCCGTCGCAGCCGATCGAAGCCGCGTTGATCTACGCCGTCGAGCACGGCCATGCGGCCGTCCACCCATGGGAGGGCGACCTCGGACTCGATCCCGAGCCGATCCTCTCGCTGGCCACCGCGTATGGTCGGCTGATGGGCTGCTACGTCGTGAACGACCCGGTCCGCATGCAGCAGCTGGCCGCCTACGGCCTGTGGGGCTTCGTCACCGACCTTCCAGACGTCGGCCGGCAGGCCCTCGGTCCGCGCGAGAGCCACTGATCGGCAGGCGGCGGGCCTAGCCGAGCGCCCGCTGTGCGGCCTCGGGGTCGTCGACTCCGAATGCGACGCTCACCTTGTCGCCGTCCATGCCTGCGACGAACACCGTCTCGATGTTGATCCCCGCGTCGGCAAGCCGGCGCGCGGCCGCGGCCAGGGTCCCCGGACGATGCTCGAGGCTGAAGGTCACCATCGGCACCTCGCGGTAGACCCAGCCCTTCTCCCCCAGGGCGGTCCGCGTTCCCGACTCGTCGTCGGTGGTGAACGAGACCGATCCGAGCTCACCCGAGGTGGCGCCGGCGAACCCGGTGATGTTGATCCCGCGCTCGGCTACCGCCTCGGCGATCATGGCCACGCTCCCCGGCCGGTTCGGCAGCTCGACGATGAATGCGTTCATGCCTCCTCCTTGTGGTCGATGCGGAATCGATGGAGTGTACAGGTGGCTGTCGAGGTCGCTACCCTGCGCCCGTGACCTACAGCATCGTCGCCCGCGATCCGGTGACCGGGCGCTTCGGGGTCGCCGTCCAGTCGCACTACCTCGGCGTTGGCGCGACCGTCCCGTGGCTCGAGGCGGGGGTCGGCGCGATCGCCACCCAGGCATCGGTCAATGTCAGCTTCGGCCCGATGGGGCTCGAGATGCTGCGCGCCGGCCAGGCAGCCGATGCGGTGGTTGCGGCACTGGTGCCGGGCGATGAACAGGCACACGTCCGCCAGCTCGGCGTGGTCGACAGCCAGGGACGAGTGTCCGCACATACCGGAGCCGACTGCATCCCGGCCTGCGGACACCTCTTGGGCGACGGCTTCACCGTGCAGGGAAACCTGCTCGAGCGCTCCAGCTGCTGGCCCGCGATGGCCGCCGCCTACGAGAGCGCCGTGGCCCTGGAGGTTCCATTCGTCGAGCGCCTGCTACGGGCCATGGAGGCGGCCGAGGCGGAGGGCGGCGATGTCCGCGGTCGCCAGTCGGCGGCCATCATGGTCGTCAAGGCCGACCTGCAGCCCGCTGCCTGGCGCGGACGGCTCATGGACCTGCGCATCGAGGATCACCCCGACCCGGTCCCCGAGCTGCGGCGGATCGTCACCATGCAGCTGGCGTACGACCTGATGGACGAAGAGGGAGATGCCGCGGAGGCTGGCAGCAGCACGGCCGAGCGCTATGAGCTTGCGCGGCAGATGTCGCCCGACGCCTACGAGCTCGCCTTTTGGCGGGGCGTGGAGCTGGCCGCGGCGGGCGACGTCGAGGGTGGGCGTCGCGAGCTGCAGATCGCCTTCGCCGCCGATCCTCGCTGGCGCACGACCCTCCAGCACCTTGCCGACGCCGGCCGCGAAGGCGTCACTCCCGAGCTGGCCGCTTCGCTGCTGGAGTAGCCGGGGCGGCTACCAGTTGGTCGCGGTCGAGGCCTCGATCTGTCCCACCGATTCGAGCCAGCGCTCGGCATCGATCGCGGCCCGGCAACCGTCACCCGCGGCTGTAACCGCCTGGCGGTACAGGTGATCGTGAACGTCGCCCGCCACGAAGACGCCCTCGACCTTGGTCCGCGTGCCGGCATCGACGACGCAGTAGCCGCGCTCGTTGAGGTCAAGCTGGCCGGCAAAGAGATCGGTGTTCGGCTTGTAGCCGATGGCGATGAAGAGCCCCTGGACTGGAAAATTCGATGCCTCGCCCGTGACCGTGTCCCGCAGCCCGAGCTCGTTGACGGTCATCTCGCCGCGCACATCGGTCACCTCGGTGTTCCAGCGCACGTCGACCTTGGGGTGCGCGAAGGCGCGGTCCTGCATGATCTTGCTTCCGCGGAACGCTTCACGCCGGACCAGCATGGTCACCTTAGATGCGAAGCGGGTCAGGAAGAGCGCCTCCTCCAGGGCGGTGTCGCCACCGCCCACCACCGCGATCTCGCGATCGCGAAAGAAGAACCCGTCGCACGTTGCGCAGGCGCTCACGCCGCGTCCCCGGAACTGCTCCTCGGACTCGAGGCCGAGCCATAGCGCGGAGGCGCCGGTTGCGACGATCACGGCATCGGCCTGGTACTCGTCGTCGCCCACCCAGAGCCGATGCGGACGCTGGCTGAAGTCCACGCGGGTCACGTCCCGGTCCAGGAGCTTGCTCCCGAAGCGCTCGGCCTGGTCCCGGAATAGCTGCATCAGCTCAGGCCCCTGCACGCCGCCGGGGAATCCGGGGTAGTTCTCCACGTCCGAGGTGATCATCAGCTGGCCGAGCGGCGTGTTGCCGGCGAAGACCATCGGCTCGAGGTTCGCCCGGGCGGCGTAGATGGCAGCGGTCAGTCCGGCGGGCCCGGATCCGATGATCGCGAGCTTGTGGCGGCGGGTATTGGTAGCGTCAGTTTCAGGCGTGCCCGTGCTGGGCGGAACGGTCGCGGTCATGAATTCAGTCTAGCGAAGTCGTCGAACGGCCCGATGCCGCCGTCGGGGCGGCCGCGCCACGATCCTGAGTACACTCGGGCCATGATCGATCGTCGCCAGACCGTGAGCGTGGACGTCGGCGGGGTGCTGATCGGCTCCGGACATCCGATCGTGGTGCAGTCCATGACGAACACCGACACAGCGGATGCGGATGCCACCGCGATCCAGGTCGCCCAGCTGGCGCACGCCGGGTCGGAGCTGGTGCGCGTCACGGTCAACAACGACGCGGCAGCACAGGCCGTGCCCATCATCCGCGAGAAGCTCGACGGGCTGGGTGTGGGGGTCCCGCTGATCGGGGACTTCCACTACAACGGCCACCTGCTGCTGACGAAATACCCGGCCTGCGCGGCCGCACTGGCCAAGTACCGCATCAACCCGGGCAACGTCGGCACCAAGCGGCACGACCAGCAGTTCAGCCAGATCGTGGAAGTGGCGATCGCCAACGGCAAGCCGGTGCGCATCGGCGTGAACTGGGGCTCGCTCGACCAGCAGCTGCTGACCGAGCTGATGGACGCCAATGCCGCGCTGCCTGAGCCGCGTGAGTCGCGCGACGTGATGATCGACGCCATGCTCGAGTCGGCGTTGCGCTCGGCGCGGCTGGCCGAGGAGACCGGGCTGGGGCACGACCGCATCATCATCTCCGCCAAGGTGTCCGGCGTGCAGGACCTGGTCGAGGTCTACGGGCGACTTGCGGAGCGGTGCGACTACCCGCTGCACCTGGGCCTCACCGAGGCGGGGATGGGATCGCGAGGCATCATCTCGTCCACCGCCGGGCTGGCGATCCTCCTGCAGCGCGGGATCGGCGACACGATCCGGGTCAGCCTGACGCCCTCGCCCGGCGGCGACCGCACCGAGGAGGTGCAAATTGCGCAGCAGGTGCTGCAATCGCTCGGGCTGCGCAGCTTCACTCCGCAGGTCAGCGCCTGCCCGGGCTGCGGCCGGACCACCTCGACCTTCTTCCAGGAGATGGCCCGCGACATCGGCGCCTACCTGCGCGACCAGATGCCCGTCTGGGGCCGCACGCACCCCGGCGTCGAGGAGCTGCGGGTGGCGGTCATGGGCTGCGTGGTGAACGGACCCGGCGAGAGCAAGCACGCGGATATCGGGATCAGCCTGCCGGGCACCTTCGAGGAGCCGGTGGCGCCCGTCTTCGTCGACGGGCAGCTGCGCACGACGCTGCGCGGCGACGACATCGTGCCGCGCTTCCTGGAGATCCTCGAGGACTACGTCGCGAAGCGCTACCCGGAGGCTCTCGCCGCCACGCCCTCCTGAGCGCGAGTCGGGGCAGCGGCGTCAGGATGGCGGCAGGGCGGTCAGGAAGGTCCACGCCGCCGCGATGAACGCGATCAGGGTGAACGCAATGATCGCGAGCGGCAGGAGGGCGACACGGACGTTCTGGCGCACGACCTGGACCTGCGGGTCGAGGTGATCGCCATGCAGATCGTGGGTCGTGTCGAGCACCAGCCCCGTCTCCTCCGCCGTGGCCGGGACGTTCGGTTCCATGACCATCACTCCTCTCCCAGGATGCCTGCCAGCCTGCGCTCCATCTCGGCAGCGTTGAGCGGGCCGATGCGGCGGCTCACCACGATCCCGTCGCGGTTGATGAAGAAGGAGTCGGGTGGCCCGATGATGCCGTATTGCCTGGCGACCGCGTCGCCGGGGTCCATCGCCGATGGCCAGGTCGCTCCCATGCGCGCCAGGAAGTCGCGCGCCGCCTCCGAGGTATCGCCGACCACGATCCCCACCACCGCCAGCCCGTCGTCCTTGTGGGCCGCGACTGTTGACGACAGCAGCGGGAACTCATCGATGCACGGAGCGCAGTCGCTCGCCCAGAAGTTGACGATCACCGGGCGTCCGCGCAGGTCGCTGAGGCTCAGCGGATTCCCGTCGAGATCGGCTAGCACAAACGCCGGTGCCGGCTCGCCGACCCGGGCCAGCGCGGGGGCGCGCCCGGCCAACAGGACCGTGCCCCAGACGGCGAGGATCAGGAATGGAGCGATCGCTGCGGCGGCGTAATACCAGCGCGGAAGGCGACCCGCGCCGCCCCGCCGCGCGGCTCGGCCGATCGGTTCGCCGGTCGTAGCAGTCATGGACGCGTCAATGCCCGGCGGTGTCATCATGCGGCCCGCGCTCGACCTCGTCCCACTCGCGGCCGGCAGCACGCACCCAGGCCACCACTGCGTACAGGAAGATGAGCAGGCCGGGGATCGCCAGGAAGGGATTGGCGAGTTGGTCGTCGGTGCGGAATGCAAGGCCGGCGCCCAGCAGCGCCCCGCCCACGGCCAGGATCACGGGCAGCGCGCTCGGGTTCGGCAGATGGACGCCACGCGGCGGCCTGGGCCTCACCGTGGAAACGCTGACGTGGCTGGTGATGGCGTACACGACGCCCAGCACGAAGGTGATGCCGATCGCCAACAGCAGATATCCGAAGGCGGCGTCCGTCACTCGATCAGCCTCCTAACGCAGGAAGTACAGCGTGCTGAAGAGGGCAATCCAGACCACGTCCACGAAATGCCAGTAGAAGCTGATCGCCTCGACCGCCACGTGGTTCTGCTTGCTGAACTGGCCCTGGGACGCTCGCGCCGCCAGGATGGTGAGACCGACCGCCCCGCCGAAGACGTGCGCGCCGTGGAATCCGGTGAGCGTGTAGAAGACGGTCCCGAACGCCCCGTCGCTGATCCCGAAGCCCAGCGTGGTGTAGTCGTAGATCTGCCCGATCAGGAAGATCACCCCCAGTACCAGGGTGAGCAGCGTCCAGTTGCGCATCGCGCGCTGGTCGCCGCGACGGATCGCCCATACCCCGAACTGCATCGCGAAGCTCGAAGCCACCAGGATGATCGTGATCGGAAGGGCGATCGGCAGGATCTCCAGCTCCGGCGCCCCGGTCGGCGGCCCCCACTCCCCGATGTGGACCGCGCGGGCGTTGAAATAGGAGGCAAAGAGCCCGCCGAAGAACATCACCTCGCTGGCGATGAAGAGCAGCATCCCGACCAGCGGGGTCGGCATCCCCGCCTTGCGGTGCGCCAGCTCGGTGTGAGTGGTGATGTCCGCGCTCATGCTGGTCGGGACCTGGACGGTCACTGGTCCTCCACCTTCGCAGCGGTGACGTGCTCGACGTCGTGCTTGTGACGAAGGTCGAAGACCGGTCGCTCGCTGCGGATCGGCGGCAGCGTGTCGAAGTTGTAGGGCGGCGGCGGCGAGCTGGTGGCCCATTCCAGCGTGTTCCCCTCCCAAGGGTCGTCCCCCACCCGCTCGCCGTTGATGAAGGTGGCGACCACGTTCACCAGGAACGGCAGCACGCTTGCGGCGATCAGGAACGATCCCGCCGTCGACGCCAGGTTCAGCAGCGTCCAGCCGGCATCGGGTGAGTAGTCGGCGACGCGACGCGGCATCCCCTGGATGCCGAGGATGTGCTGCGGGAAGAAGGCGAGGTTGAAGCCGATGAAATGCATCCAGAAGTGGACCTTGCCGAGCGGCTCGTTCAGGCGTCGGCCCGTCATCTTGGGGAACCAGTAGTAGGTCGCCGCAAAGACACCGAAGACGCTGCCGCCAAAGAAGACGTAGTGCAGGTGCGCGACCACGAAGTAGGTGTCCTGCAGGTGGAAGTCGATCGGCGGGGCGGAGAGCATCACGCCGCTGATCCCGCCGATCAGGAACATCGACAGGAAGCCGAGCGCAAAGAGCATCGGCGTGGCCAGGATGATCGAGCCGCGCCACAGCGTCGCCAGCCAGTTGAACATCTTCACGCCGGTGGGCACCGCGATCAGGGCGGTCATGAAGCTGAAGAACGGCAGGAAGACCTGCCCGGTCGTGAACATGTGATGCGCCCACACGCTGAAGCTCAGCAGGCCGATGGCGATCGTGGCGAACACGAAGGCTCGGTATCCGAAGAGCGGGCGCCGGGTGAAGACCGGCAGGATCTCGCTCACCACGCCCATCGCCGGCAGGATGACGATGTACACCTCGGGATGGCCGAAGAACCAGAAGAGGTGCTGCCACAGGATCGGGTTGCCGCCGGTGGTCGGGTCGAAGAAGCTGCCGCCGTAGTTGCGGTCGATGAAGAGGGCGATCATGCCCGCCGCAAAGACCGGCGTGGCGAGCAGGATGAGGGTCGCGGTCACCAGCACCGTCCAGACCAGGATCGGCATCCGGAAGAGGGTCATCCCCGGCGCCCGCATCTTGAAGATGGTGGCGATGAAGTTGACCGAGCCGAGGATCGAGGCGGTGCCCACCAGCAGCAGCCCGATCAGCCACAGGTCGGTCCCCACCCCCTGCGCGTAGGTGCTGCCACTCAGTGGGGTGTACAGCGTCCAGCCCTCCGCCGCCGCACCACCGAACAGGTAGCCGGAGAAGATGAGGAGGCCGCCGAGCGGCAGGAACCAGAAGCTGAGGGCGTTGATGCGCGGGAACGCCATGTCGGGCGCGCCCAGCTGGAGCGGCACGATGTAGTTCGCGAAGCCGGACAGGACCGGCACCACGAACAGGAAGATCATGATCGTGCCGTGCATCGTGAAGGCCTGGTTGTAGGTCGACTCGTCCAGGAACTGGAGTCCCGGCACCGCCAGCTCTGAGCGCATCACTACCGCCAGGATGCCCGCGGCGAAGAAGAAGGCGAACGAGTTTACGATGTACAGGATCCCGATCTTCTTGTGGTCGACCGTGGTCAACCACTCGATCACCCACGAACGGCGGTAGCCCTCGGAGGTTGGGGTCAGGGCCGTGGTTGCCATCGGTTCCTCGCTCGCCTCGCGCTACTTGACCGTCAGCGTGCCGGTCATCGCCGGCAGCGGGTGGACGTCGCAGATGAAGGTGTACTCGCCCGCCGTCAGGCCATCGACGACATACGTCTTCGTCGCGGGGCCGGCGAAGATCTCCCCGCGGAAGAGCTCCTCGCCGCCCTTCCAGATCCCCACGTTGTGATCGACGTCCTCGTTGTTGGCGAATTCGATCTTGAAAGTCTGGCCGGCGGCCACCTCGAGCGCCTTGGTGTCGAAGGCGGTGTCATCGGCGCTGACCTTCAGAACAGTGGCCTCGGCCGGGACCGAGGGCGCAGGCGTCTCACCGGAGCGAATGGCCGCGACCCAGGCATCGAAGTCGGCGCGCGACATGGCCTCCACGCTGAAGGTCATGTCGGCGTGGCGGAGGCCACAGAATTCCGCGCATTGCCCGCTGTAGGTCCCCACCTCGCTGACCGTGAACGAGAGCTCGTTGGGCGGCTTGCCCTCCGGCAGCGGGACGACGTCGATCTTCACCAGGAACGCCGGCACGAAGAACGAGTGGATGACGTCGTTGGAGATCAGCCTGAGCTTCACCGGCTCCCCGACTGGAAGGGCCATCACCAGGCCATTGAGCGCGGTGCCCTCGACGATAACGTCATTCGCCGGATCCCCATCGTCGTCGAGGTAGTGGAAGACCCACGACCACTGCTTGCCCACCACCTCGATCGTGACACCGGGGGTGGATGCCTTTGAGATCGAGTTGAGGGTGAGCGTCGACAGGACGAAGAGGATGAGCACGATCACGGTCGGAATCGCGGTCCAGATCAGCTCGACCAGGTTGTTGCCGTGGACCTGGGTCGGTAGCCGATCGTCGCGACGGCGATAGCGAACGACCGAGTAGACGATGAAGCCCTCGACGGCGACGAAGACGATGCCGCCCATCACGAGGATCACGTTGTAGAGCCAGAAGACCTCCTTGGCCTCGACGGTGTGCGGCTCGGGAGGCACCATGCCGCAGGCTGCGGCCAGGAGAGCCAGCGCGAGCCAAGCTCCGGCGCGAAGGAGGACCCGAATCCGCGGTCGGGCCATCGGTCGTGGCATCAGCTCGTCTCGAGGCTCCTCATCGTGGACGAGGACGCGGCTTGTCTCGAGGCTCCGCGTCCGACTCGGTCCCTTTGCGGGACACGTCCACCCGGGTGGCGGCACGCGCGGCGTATTGTACCGATGCGTCCTGGGCGGCGCAGCCTCCCCCGGCTGCGCCGGTCGCGGTCAGGTGGGGCTCACACGGGCGGGATGGGGCACTCCAACGGCTCGTCCGGCAGCTGGAAGCGGACCGTGACCTCGTACTTGTGCTCGCCCTTCACGAAGCGAGTCAGGCCGTTCGCACCGGCGAGCGCCGCGTACCAGTCCTCCGCCTCCTGGCCGCTCACCACACCGCACCGTCGCTCTCCGTCGGACGTTGCATCGCCGAAGGTGGTCGGGTCCGAATCGACCGGCCAGTCAAGCAGCGCGTTGGCGATTCCACTCTCGTCCGGCGGATCGGCGTCCGCGTTGCGGACCAGCAGCCGCAGCGCCTCTGGCTCATAGGGTTGCCAGCCGGCGTCGGCCCACGCGCTGGCAGCGACCATGGCATCGAGGTTGCCGAGCTGCTGGGAGAGCCGCGACAACGCCTGATTCGCCGCCAGCTCGTCCGCCGAGACGCCGGGGTAGTTGCCGGGGGCGTCGAACGCCCCGAGCCCGTAGACCGTGATCGTCACGTCCTTGCCCTCGGCGTGCAGCGTGAAGATGGTGTCACCCGCATCGGTCGTGAAGTTCTCGGCGCCACGGAACTCGGCGCTGGTGCCGAAGAGGCCAGTGCGCGCGACCTCCTTGAGCACGGTCTGGATGCCGTCCTCGGTGAGCTTCCGGACGCTGACCGCCGGCAGCGCAGGCTGGGGGAAGATGTCGATCTGCGCACCCGGCACGATGACGCGGCCATCGCCGAGCAGCGTGAACGTGGGAAAGCTGATGAGGTGGAAGTCGCGAATCATGCCCCCGCCGAACTCGACCCGCAGGATCACGTCATCGCCGGATGGGTGCGCGATCGGGCCGCTCGAACCACCTGACCCGGAGGAGCACGCGGCGAGCAGGGAGAGGGCCAGGGCGGCGGGCAGCACGGGGCGGGCGATTCGTTTCATGGGCGTCGGACGCGTGACGGGGCGCGGAGGTTCCGCCGACCTGCGAGCAGCTGCGTCGGCGTCCAGAATGCGACGGTCATGCACCGCAGGCTCGGCGCCCTCATCGCGACAGGTCTGGCCTTGGCCATCCCGGCACCGTCATTGGCCCATGGCAGCTCGGTACCGGAGCCCACCTTTCCGCAGGTGCTCCTCGAATGGCGACTGGAGCCGATCGTGCTCCTGCCGCTGGCGATCGCGGCCACGGCCTGGGTGATCCTGTTGCGGCGCGTGGCCGCCAAGCACCCCGGTCATCCGCATCCCGCCTGGCGAAGCGCCGCCTTCTTCGCCGGCCTGGCTGTCCTGGCGCTGGCCCTCACCTCCCCGATCGAGGCCTACGAGGGAGCGCTGTTCAGCGTGCACATGCTGCAACACATGCTGCTCGAGCTGGTCGCCGCTCCGCTGCTGCTGCTCGGAGCGCCAGCGACGCTGGCGCTGCGCGCGGCGTCGCCATCGGTGCGTGGCCCGCTGCTTGCGGTGCTGCACAGCAGGGTCGTGACCGTGCTCTCTTTCCCGCTGCTGGCGTGGGTGCTCTTCGCCGCGGTCAACTGGGGCTGGCACTTCAGCACACTCTACGACCAGGCCCTCGAGACCCCCTGGCTGCATGACCTCCAGCACGTCACCTTCCTCGGTGCCGCGCTCCTCTTCTGGTGGCCGGTGGTGGCCGCCGACCCTGCCCGATGGCGGCTGCCGCACCCGGTGCGGCTCTTCTACCTGTTCCTGGCCATGCCCCAGAACTCGTTCCTGGGGATCGCCCTGATGAGCGCACCTGCCGCCCTCTACCCCCATTACCTGACCAACCTCCGCACGTGGGGGCCGACCCCGACTGTCGATCAGAGCGTGGGTGGCATGCTGATGTGGGTCGGCGGCGACGTCGTCTTTCTGCTGGCGATGGGGCTCGTGGTGGGCGCCTGGGTGCGAGCCGAGGACCGGCGCACGGCCCGCGCCGACGCGCGCGAGGATGCCCGAATCGCCGGGTTGCCTCCGCCGGCCGACTGACCGTCAGCCCGGCCCGAGCCGCAGCAACGAATCGGCGGCCACGGCCGCGAACAGCAACGTCAGGTAGCTGATCGAGAATCGGAAGAGGCGGATCGCCGCCCGACCATCGGTCGTGTCGCGCAGGACCCGCAGCGCATACCAGACGAAGCCTGCACCGAGGACCACGGCGGAAACCAGGTAGATGAGCCCCATCCGCGCCGCCGGGAAGAGGAGGAGCGAGACCACCACCAGCAGGATCGTGTAGACCACGATCTGGCGCGCCGTCTCGGCCTCGCCACGCACCACCGGCAGCATCGGCACGTTGGCGGCCGCGTAGTCGCCGCGATAGTGGAGGGCCAGCGCCCAGAAATGGGGCGGCGTCCAGTAGAAGACGATCGCGAACAGCACCAGCGCCGGCACCTCCACGGTTCCCGTCACCGCTGCCCAGGCGACGAGGACCGGAACGCAGCCGGCCGCGCCACCGATGACGATGTTCTGCGGTGTCGATCGCTTCAGCCACAGGGTATAGACGAAGACATAGAAGCCGATCGCACTCGCCGCCAGGAGCGCCGAGAGCAGGTTGACGGTGATCGCCAACCAGACGAACGACAGGAAGCTCAGTGCAATCCCGAAGGCCAGGGCGCGTCCGGGCGTCACGGCGTGGCGTGGCAAGGGTCGGTGCCGGGTCCGTCGCATCAGGTCGTCGATGTCCCGGTCGAGGTACATGTTGATGGTGTTGGCGCCACCGGCGGCAAGAGAGCCTCCCAGGACCACCGCAGCCATCAGCCACACCGATGGGACCCCGCGCTGTGCCAGCACCATGGTGGGGATGGTCGTCACCAGCAGCAGCTCGATGATGCGCGGCTTGGTGAGCGCGAGATACGCGCGCAGCGACTCGCCGAGGCTCGACGATGGGGCGGCGCTCGCTGCCTCGTCGAGCGCGGAGGGCCGCTGGGTCGAGGCCTCGGGCGCCGGGGAGCGTCGGAGCGCCAGGTAGAGCAGCACGATCGTGGCCCACAGGGCGGCCCCGACGGCGAGGTGTGGCACCACGAACAGCGCCGACAGGCGTGACCACACGTTGGCCGCTCCCAGCGCGATCTGGACCAGGACCAATACCACGGCGAGGCCCGCGAGCCATCGCGTGCGCGGCGTTGCGACGGTGCGGCGGACCCGGCTCGCGGTCCACACCACCAAGAGCGCGACCGCGACCCCCAGCGCACGATGCGCGAGCTGGACGACCTCTCCGTTCGCCGCGGTCGACGGCCACGGGCGCCCGTGCATCAGCGGGAAGTCCGGGAATGCAAGGCCGGCGCCCGTGCCGGCGACCCACGAGCCGAGCAGCATCTGGGCGAACACCGCGAGGCCCGTGACCGCCACCAGCGCGCCCGGCAGCCCGCCGGCTGCTGGCGGCATCGCTCCATTGATGGCGCGATCAGCGATGACGATCGTCAGCGCCAGGACCGTCAGCGCCATCGCCAGATGGGCCGTCACCAACTCTGCGCGGAGTAGCTGGATCACGACCTGGCCGCCGAGCCACGCCTGCAGGATGACGAGGATGCCCGTAACCAGTGCGGCCGCCAGGAGCGGGCGATCGCGGCGCCGCGCACTGAACAGGGTGATCAGCCCCACTGCCGCGACCAGCGGCCCAACCGCGAGCGCCGCGACGAGACGATGGCTGTGCTCGATCCAGGCATGCAGGTCGGCGGGTGGGACCCAGTCGCCGAAGCAGAGCGGCCAATCCGGGCAGCCGAGGCCTGAATCGGTGGCGCGCACCAGCCCGCCGACGACGATCAGCACGTAGGTTGCGATCGCGGCGGCGACGGCGAGCTTCGCGAATCGGTTCAATGAGGTCCTCGAACCACGCCGCGACGGCGGTTCCTTTTCGGGGCCGGGAAAGGGCTGCCGGCATCATACCCAGCCTGCTTCACCTAGTCACCGTGGGGCGCCGGCGCGGGTCAGCCGCCGGGCGGCGGATCGGGCCGCAGGGACATGGCGGAGCAGATCCGGCACCAACGGCAGCAGCAGCCTGCTGGCGGATGCGAGCCGCTCGACCCCGCGATCGCGGCGCCGCGACCAGGTGATGCCGTACCCGCGCCGAATGGTGGGCGGCAGCACCGAGAGCGAGACGAGGTGGGCGAGATCCCACACTGGGCGCGGCGGGAAGCGGGTCGGGTAGAGCACCGCGGATGCGAGGCTGTGAGCGGTGGCGGTCACCCTGACCTCGCCGCCGTGGATCAATCGGTCCATCTCAGCGCGCAGGTCGATCAGCGTCCCCGGAAGCGACGCGTCGGAGGCGCCGAGGCGGATGGCGATCTCGCGCGCCTCGGCGTGATAGGCCTCCGCCTCGTCCGCCGAGAGAGGCGCCACGAAGCGGTCATAGACACGGATGGCCGTGTCCACGAGCGTGGCGTGCACCCACAGCAGCAGCGCCGGATCGAGCGCCGAGTAGGGCTCCCCCGTCTCGGGCACGGCTCCGGCGACCGATGCATGAATGGCGTTCATGCGTCGGATCGCGCGCTCGGCGCGCGGCGTGGTCCCGAAGACGACCGCGTGCGTCGCCGCGAGGGTGCGGCGCAGCCGCGCAAACGGATCGGCTCGAAAGTCGGAGTGCTCGGCGACCCCCGCGGCAACGGCTGGGTGAGCGAGCTGCATCAGGAGAGCGCAGCTGCCACCTGCCAGGACCAGGACCTCGCGATCGATCCGCCAGGAGATGCTGTCGGGGCCGAACAGCCCGCGATCGGCGATGCCGCTCACGAGAACGCGGCGGTGGCGGGACCAGAACCGCGATCGGGCCGCGCCCGCAACAGGAGACCGGCCAGGACACCGGCCGTAAAGCCGCCGATGTGCGCCATGTAGGCCACCCCACCCGCCCCCGTCGGATCGGCGAGGCTCGAGATCACCTGCAGCGCGATCCACATCCCGATGGCCGCCAGCGCCGGGATCTGCACCAGGAAGCGGAACACGAATGCGGTCACGCGGTTCCGCGGAAAGAGAACCAGGTACGCACCCAGCACGCCGGAGATGGCGCCCGATGCCCCGAGCGACGGGATCTGCGACGTGGTGTCGCTCAGGATCTGCGCGAGCGAGCCCACGAGGCCGGCAGCCAGGTAGGCCACCAGGTAGAGGAAGCGGCCGCCGCGATGCTCGACGTTGTCGCCGAAGATCCAGAGGAAGAGCATGTTGCCGCCAAGATGGAGCCAGCTGCCGTGCATGAACATGCTCGACAGGAGCGTCAGGTAGATCGGATCCGGGCCGGGCGCCTGGGGGATGAGGTACTCGGTCCCGCCGATCACCACCGGCACAGCATCGGTCAGGTCGACGCCGGTGGTGATCTCTCGCGCGATCGAGCTCCAGCCGTAGGTGAACGAGTTATCCGCGCTTGCTTCCTGCAGGAAGATGAAGACCGCGACGTTGATCGCGATCAGGCCGGCCGTGACCCATGCCAGCCCTCTGCCGGGGAGGTTCTCGTCACCGATCGGAAACATCGGTGAGGAGTATGGAGGGTGGGTCCAGGGGAGGCGGAGCCCAGGCAGGATTGCGTTCAGCAAGAGTGGGCAGGCACGCTCACCAGTCTCCGACCCCAGGACGCCTAAGATGGACCGATGAGCACGGCCACGCTGGACCGGCTGCTCGCCATCCTGATCGGCGCTCAGGTCGTCACCGGTCTCGTCACGCTTCGCGCGGGATCGCCGACCGCAGCTCCGCTATTCGTGGTCCACGGCCTCCTCGGCGGGGCGCTCGCCGCCGCGGTCGTCGTCAAGCTGCGGCGCAGCCTTCCACGAGCGATCGCGGCCGGGCGGTGGGGCGCGATCGCCATCTCTCTGGCCCTCTTCGTCGCCGTCGCGCTGGCGCTGGCTGGAGGCTTTGGCTGGGTCGCCTCGGGAAGGATCGTGTCGATCGGCCCGTGGACGATCCTGACCTTCCACGTCCTGGTCGGGCTGGCAGTCGTCCCGATCGCGATCGCGCATCTCCTTCCGCGGCGCTGGCGCGTATTGCGGCCGATCTGGCGCCGCGCACGGCCCGCCGCTGAGGAACGCGTGGTGCGCGCCAGGGTCCTGTCGCGGCGCGCAGCGCTGCAGGTGGTGGCGATGGCAGGGATCGGGGCGCTCGCCTGGGCGGCCAGCAATGCACTCGATGCGCTGGCGGGCGGGCTGCGCCGATTCACGGGATCGCGGTGGCTGCCCTCCGGCGGCGTTCCGCCGGCGACCACCTTCTTCGGCGAGGGAACGGCGGCGATCGACGCCTCGACCTGGCGCCTGGCCGTTCGCGGCCTTGTAGCCGCTCCCCTCGATCTGTCACTCGCGAACCTCCGATCGCTGGGGGAGGTCGAGCGCGAGGCGGTCCTGGATTGCACGTCGGGATGGGCGCTGCGCACGACCTGGCGAGGTGTGCCGCTCGACGCTGTCCTGTACGCGGCCGGGGTGAGCGGGCGCGCGACGCGCGTGGTGATCCGATCGGTCACCGGCTGGTACGCGGAGCTTCCGCTCGGAGAGGCGCGCGCGGCGCTGCTCGCCACCGCCGTGGCCGGCACGCCGCTGCCACACGGCAATGGAGCCCCGTGCCGACTGGTGGCTCCGGATCGACGCGGGCTGGAGTGGGTGAAGTGGGTCAGCCAGGTCGAGGCGCGCTGACGGCTAGACGGGCTCGAACCGGGCGGTGAAATGGCGGAGCTGGGCAGGCTGCTCGGCGATCCGATAGCCGCGCAGCTCGGCGGCGTCCGCGGCGACGGAGCGGACGACCTCGATCACGTAGTCGATGTGCGACTGGGTGTAGACCCGACGTGGGATGGCGAGGCGCACCAGCTCCATCGGTCCGGGGGTCTCGGTCCCGTCGGGGTGCATCCCGAACATCACCGTGCCGATCTCGCAGCCGCGGATTCCACCTTCTCGGTAGAGGGCGATCGCCAGCGCCTGGCCGGGGTACTGCAGCGGAGGGATATGCGGCAGCAGCGCCGCTGCGTCCAGGTAGACGGCGTGGCCCCCGATCGGCTGCACGCACGGGATGCCGGATTCGACCAGCGCCTCGCCGAGGTAGGCCGTCGAGCGGATGCGGTAGCGCAGGTAGTCCTCGTCCACCACCTCGCGCAGCCCCTGCGCGATCGCCTCCAGGTCGCGGCCCGCCAGGCCGCCGTACGTGGGAAATCCCTCGGTCAGGATCAGCAGGTTGCGCGCGGCATCGGCCCATCCGTCGTCGTTGAGCGCCAGCCAGCCGCCGATGTTCGCGATCGCGTCCTTCTTGGCCGACATCGTCATCCCGTCGGCCAGGGATGCCATCTCGCGCACGATGTCGGGGATCGATCGGTCCGCCTGTCCGGCCTCGCGCTGCTTGATGAACCAGGCGTTCTCGGCGAAGCGGCAGGCGTCGAGAAAGAGTGGCAGGTGGTATCGGTCGCAGATCTCGCGCACTCCGCGCAGGTTCTCGAGGCTGACCGGCTGCCCGCCGCCCGAGTTGTTGGTGACGGTGACCATCACCACGGGGATGGTCGCGACCCCATGGTCGCGGATGAATGCGTCCAGGGCGTCGAGGTCCATGTTCCCCTTGAACGGATGGATGACCGATGGGTGACGCCCCTCCTCGATCACGAAGTCGACTGCCTCAGCGCCGCTGAACTCCACGTTTGCCCGTGTCGTATCAAAGTGCGTGTTGCTGGGGATCGCCTTGCCGGGGCCCCCGATGACGGAGAAGAGGATCTTCTCCGCGGCGCGGCCCTGGTGGGTGGGGATGACGTGCTTGAACGGGAAGAGGCTCTGGACGCTCTCGAGGAAGCGGAACCAGGACGGTGAGCCGGCGTATGACTCGTCGCCGCGCTGGATCCCCGCCCACTGCTCGGCCGACATGGCTCCTGTGCCCGAGTCGGTCAGCAGGTCGATGATCACGTCCGCCGCGTGCAGGTTGAAGAGGTTGTACCCGGCCTCGCGGAGGTGCCGCTCGCGCTCTTCGAGGGAGGTCATGCGGATCGGTTCGACGCTCTTGATCCGGAACGGCTCGATGATCGTCTTCCACTGCTCCACGGGGGGAGCATAGGCGCTGCATCGGAGCGGGCGGAGGCGGGGGCGGGCCATCATGGCGCTCCCATCAGGAGTCCGAAAGGAGAGCGAATGCAGGACTGGGAGTCGTTGGGCCTCGACGTCGGGTCGCGCCCGGCGGTGACGACCTGGGCGGAGGATGAGATACAGGTCTTCTTCATCGGCAGCGATGGTCAGATGTGGGACACCTACTGGGACGGAGCCACCTGGCACGAGCGCCATGCGCACGGAGGCGAGCTGTCCGGCAGCCCCGCGGCTTGCAGCTGGGGGGCCGATCGGATCGATGTCTTCGCGAGAGGGCGCGACGGGACGCTCCAGCATCGCTGGTACGTGCCGGACGGCTGGCAACCCTGGGAGTCGCTCGGGGTCAGCATCGACGGGGATCCGGCGGCCTGCAGCTGGGGTCCGGACCGGATCGACCTCTTCGTCCGCAGCGATGCAGGCGAGCTGCTCCATGGCTCCTGGGATGGCCACCGCTGGTCCTTCATCCCGCGGCAGATCTGAAGGCCGCGGCAAGTAGACTCACGCCCGATGAACACGACGTCGAACCGCACCTGCCTGGCGCGACTCCCCGGCGGCGAGCTGCAGGAGCTGAGCGCCAAGGACTTCGACAGCATCGATGGCCTGCGGAAGAAGCCCGAGCATGTCGTCTGGCTCGACATCGCGTCACCGACCCCCGATGACCTGAAGCTGCTCCGCGAGGAGTTCTCCGTCCATCCGCTGGCCCTGGAGGACCTCGAGAAGCGCAGGCAGCGCCCGAAGATCGACACCTACGGCGAGCAGCAGATGATCGTGACCTACGAGGTCCTCGAGTCGACCGATGCCGATCGCTTTCTCGACCTTGGTGAGCTCCACTTCTTCGCGGGACCTGGCTACCTCGTCAGTGTCCGATGGCAGTCGTCGCCGGCCATCGAGGAGGTCGAGCGGCGCTTCCGGGAGCGGCCGGACGCCGTCGCCCGGACGCCGGGCTCGCTGCTGTACGCCATCCTCGATGCCGCCGTCGATGGCTTCTTTCCCCTTCTGGATCGACTCGCCGACAAGATCGAGGATCTGGAGGAGCGAATCCTGGCGGGGGGACGGACCGGCGACACGCTGCGCATCATCCTGGGTCTGAAGCGCGAGCTGCTCGAGCTGCGGCGCACCATCTCTCCACAGCGCGACGTGGCCAACGCGCTGCTGCGGCGGGACCTGCCCCTGGTCGACGATGCGTCGGCTCCGTACTTTCAGGACCTGTACGACCACCTCATCCGGGTGCTCGACCAGCTCGACCTGCAGCGTGACCTGCTGGCATCGGCGCTGGAGGCCAACCTCTCGGTCACCAGCAACAACCTCAATGCCGTGATGAAGCGACTCACCGCCTTTACCGTGATCCTCATGGTCCCGACCCTCATCGCCGGCATCTACGGCATGAACTTCGACTTCATGCCCGAGCTGAGCTGGCCCATCGGCTATCCCTTCGCGCTGGGAGTGATGGCGGTCGCCATGGTCGGCGCTGGCATCTTCTTCAGGCGCAAGGACTGGTTCTGATGCACGACGCGGCGGGTGACGTTCCGGCCATTGAGGCGATTGACCTGGTGCGCACCTACCGGACTCATACCGGGGTCATGCGCCGCAGGCCGATGACGGTCGAGGCGGTGCGGGGCATCAGCTTCGCGGTACGGCCTGGCGAGCTGTTCGGCCTGCTGGGGCCGAACGGAGCCGGCAAGACGACGACGATCAAGATGCTGATCACGCTCTTGTTGCCGACCTCAGGCACAGCAAGCGTGATGGGCTTCGACGTCGTGCGCGATACGACCGCCGTGCGCCAGCGCATCGGCTACGTCTTCGGCGGGGACCGCGGGCTGTACGACCGGGTCAGCGGACTCGACAACCTGCGCTACTTCGCGGAGCTATACGGAGTCGAGCCGTCGGAACAGAAGGGCCGGATCGCCGCCCTGCTGGAGCTCGTCGGGCTGACGGGACGCGAGAACGAGAAGGTGGAGGGCTACAGCCGCGGCATGCGCCAACGCCTCCACATCGCGCGCGGGCTCTTGCACGACCCGGAGGTGATCTTCATGGACGAGCCCTCGATCGGCCTTGATCCGGTGGGGGCGCGTGAGCTGCGGCAGACCGTGAGGTCGCTCGTCGACGCCGGCAAGACCGTGCTCCTGACCACCCATTACATGTTCGAGGCCGATGCCCTCTGCGATCGAATCGCGGTGATCAACGCCGGCCGCATCGTCGCGCTCGGGACGGGCGCGGACCTGAAGGACGCGATCGCCGAGTGGACCATCGTCGAGATCGAGACCTTCGGCGTGACCGACGAGGCGATCGACCGCCTGCGCCGCGACGACGACGTCAGCGCCGTCAACGTGGAGGAGCGCGACCAGAGCCAGATCCTCCTCGTCCAGAGCGACCGTGGCGCCCACATCACCCAGCGCCTCCTCTCGCTCCTCGGCGACACGCGGGTGGGGAAGGTGGTCGCCCGCGAGCCGACCCTCGAGGATGCCTATGTTCATCTCATCGCCACCACCGGCGACGACGACGCGCGGGCGGCGCGGGCCGCGTCTGTTCAGGTGGGTTAGTGCGATGAGCTGGGGGCGAACGCTGCGCTTGGTCTGGTTCGTCACATGGTTCAACGTGCGGATGCTGCTGGTCAGCGAGTTCTTCATCCTGAACGCGTTCATCGCGCCGCTCATCTTCGCCACGCTTGCCTTCTTCCTGTTCCAGTCGGGCGGCGGAACGGCCGGACACACGCTCCTGTATGTGGCACTCGGCGCGGGGATGATGGGTGTCTGGAGCACTACCATCTTCGGCTGCGGCGGTGCCATCGCCTGGCAACGCTGGGAGGGGACACTCGAGCTCCTGGTCAACGCTCCCACGCGCTACGACTTCATCCTGGTCGGCCAGACCTTCGGGGCGGTGGTGTTCGGGTTCTACGGGATCGTGGCCACCCTCGCCTGGGGGGTCATCCTGTTCGGGATGCCGATTCAGGCGAGCTATCCGCTGATCCTGCCGCTGTCGCTGCTGGCGGCGATCGTCTCGCTCGCCTCGCTGGGCATGCTCATCGCCACCACGTTCGTCCTGTACCGGCACGCCAATGCGCTCAGCAACATGCTCGAGTACCCGATCTGGCTCATTGCCGGCCTCCTCGTGCCGGTCGCAACGCTCCCGTTCTGGGTCCAGCCGATCAGCTGGCTGCTGGCGCCGACCTGGGGGATGGAGGCGATCCGCGGGGCCGCGATCGGTACGGCACCGCCGATCCTGGCCATCCTGATGTGCTTCGTCCTGGCCGTCGTCTACTACGTCGCCGCCCGCGTCACGCTCGTCTTCGTGCTGGCCAAGGCCAGGCGCGACGCAACCCTTTCGCTGCAATGACCGCGCTGACGACGCCGATCTCGCGCATCGCACCCGGGACGCTCCGATCGGCATGGCGCGTCTTCTGGTACGGCGGGCGGATGAGCTACGGGATGCTCTTCAACTGGGCTCGCCCGTCGATCTACATCCCCACCGTGATCGGCGGCCCGACCTTCCAACTCTTCTTCTTCGCCGCGCTGGGCTCCTACGCCACCGACCGGTCGCCGGCGTACTTTGCGATCGGCAACGCGGTCCAGGTGTCGGCGCTGGCAGGCGTGTTCGGTATGACGATGGCGATCGCCAACGAGCGCTGGTTCGGGACGCTCCCCGCCCTGCTCGCCACGCCCGCCAACCGAGCGGCAGTCTTCGCCGGTCGCTTCATGCCGTTCATCATGAATGGCCTGCTGGTGTCGCTGTATGCCTTTGGACTGGGGGTCGTCTTCCTTGGCGTGCGGCTCGCGCCCGGATCCATCCTCGTGGCGGGGCTCGCATTGCTGGTGACCGTCTTCTCGTGCACCGCCATCGGCGCGCTGCAGGGCGCAATCTCGCTCCGTCTGCGCGACGGCCTGTTCGGCGCCAACCTGGTCACCATGGCGATCCTGCTCTTCTGCGGGGTGAACATCCCGCTGAACGAGCTGCCGGGCTGGATGCAGGTGGTCGGCAACCTCCTGCCCTTCACCCACGGCGTCGAGGCCGTCCGCCAGGCGGCGGATGGAGCAGGACTCGGTCAGGTCGGCTGGCTAATCGGCATCGAGGCGCTGGTCGGGGTCGCCTACGCCGCGTCCGCCTTTGCGCTCTTCGTCGTTCTCGAGCGGTCAGCGCGGCGCAACGCCACGCTGGACGTGCGATAGCCTCCCGTAATGACATTCCGGAGGCTGATCCTGGGCCTGCTCGGGGTGTTGCTCGTCGCGGGGCTTGCCTACACCACGTACGTGGGCTACGAGGGCTCGCGCCAGTTGGTGGAGGGGGGTGGCAGCCACCGGGATTGCCGGACGCCCGACCAGCTGTTCGGGTGGACGTACGAAGCGATCAACTACGACAGCGCCGATGACGCGCTCCTGGCGACGCGCAACACCGATCAGAAGAACTGCACCTACACCGGCACGCTTGCCGGCGACGAGGTCGTCACCGAAGACGGGATCCGCCTCGCCGGCTGGTACATCCCCTCGGCCGATGGAGCGGGTCCGACGGCGCCGACGGTGGTCCTGGTGCACGGCTTCGGGGCAACCAAGACCGGCATCCTCGAGTACGGCGAAGGGCTGCACGGAGCCTTCAACCTGGTCGCCTTCGACATGCGCAACACCCACCGCAGCAGCGGCGACCAGACCACTGCCGGCGTCCTCGAGCAGAAGGACCTGCGCGCGATGATCGACTGGCTGGAGCGGACCAAGCATCCAACCAACATCGGGGTGCTCGGCAACTCGATGGGCGCCGCCACCGCCGTCGCCGAGGTGGTAGACGACCCACGGGTCGAGGCGCTGGCGCTCGACTCGATGCACACCCGGATGCGCTACCAGGTCGAGCAGCGGCTGCAGCACGCCGGCCACCCGGCCTACCCAGGCACCTGGGCGGTCTTCCTGGCTGCACAGCTCCGCTTCGGCATCGACCTCGGCTCGGTGGATGCCCAGGACGCGATCCCGGAGCTGACCCGGCTGCCTGTCCTGCTGTCGCACGGGACCGCGGACACCGAGGATCTGCCGGCGCGCACGCAGGCCTTCCACGACGATGCCCTTGCGGCGGGAGTGGAGATCGAGCTGCACTGGTGCGAGGGGGCGGGCCACAACACTCCGGCCGGCATGCCCGTCTGGGTGTGCCGCGACGACTTTTCGGCCTGGATGCTGAACTTCTTCAGCCGCACCCTCGTCGACGGCTAGGCTCTCACCGGTTGCGGTCGAGGCCGGCGAGCAGGCGCATCACCATCCTCACCACCACCAGGGCCGATATCCCGTTGACGTCGAGCGCCGGCACAAGCTCGGTGAAGGCTGCGCCAACGACAGTGCAGCGTTCCGCCACGCCGCCGATCAGGTCCGCCGCTTCGTCGTAGGAGAGTCCACCGGGCGAGGCCCCACTCACCGCCGGCGCAACCGAGGGATCGAGTCCGTCGAGGTCGAAGACGATGAAGAGCGGCGCGCCGAGCGGCAGCTCCCCGAGCAGCCATTCCGCCCCCCGCGCGCGCAGCTCGCGGGCGGTGACGAGCAGGTTCCCGGCAGCGCGCGCAGCGGCCACGTCCGAGGTGCGGGCGCTGCCGACTCCGCGCAGCCCGACCTGCACGATCCGTCCCACGTGGTCCATCTCGGCCGCACGGCGCATCGTCGAGGAGTAGCCGTCCCGCACGCCGGCGACCTCGTCGCGAAAGTCGAGGTGCGCATCAACCTGCAGCACGGTGAGTCGGTTGCCGCCGGCGTAGGCACGCAGGACCGGGATCGGGACGGAATCGTCGCCACCCAGCACGATCGGGATCGCGCCTGACGCCAACAGCGATCGAACCGCTGACTCGGCGCGCGTCGCGTTGCCCGCCCCGTCCCCTGCCGTGCCATCCACGTCGCCCGCATCCATGATGTGCAGCGGAGGCGATCCGACCAGCATCGGCGCATCGAGGTCGAAGTCGTGGTGATCGGCGAAGTTGGCGAGGCGCCGGGAACGAGCGCGGATGGCCTGCGGTGCATCGGCGCAGCCGGCCGTGTGGCCAGGCGACGGGTACGGCACCCCGAACGGGATCCCCAGGATCGCGACCCTAGGCTGTTCGCCGCCAGCCTGCTCGGCTCCCATGGCGGGCAGGCCCAGGAAGGTCGTGTCGCTCACGTGCCAGCCGCGGCAGCCGCTGCACAGTCGGCACATCGGCCGACCACGGTCACGTGCGAGAGGTCGACCTCGAACCCGTCGGATGAGCGCAGGCCGTCGATGATCGCCCGCGCGGCGCCGGCTCGAATCTCCCAGCGGCCCCCGCAGGTGGCGCAATGCAGGTGGCCGTGCACCCCTTCGGGTCCAACGTGAAACTCTTCCCGCCCGTCGGCACCATGCCCGTGCTGCACCAGGCCGAGCTCCTCGAGCACATCCAGCGTGCGATACACGGTCGACGGGATAGTGGCCGGATCGATTGCACGGCAGCGTTCGATCAGCTCGGTCCCAGTGATGTGCCCATCGCTCCCCGCCAGCGCCTCGACCACGGCGCGCCGCTGAGGGGTCCAGCGCAACCCGCGCTCACGGAGCCGTTGACGAACGCTGGCCCAGGGTTCGGGAAGGGGCGTGGCACTGGACATGGGCACAGTATTATCTGCCCGCGTTCCCCGAGACCCTGATCGTCTGTGCTGGAGGGTGGTTCGAGATGGTGTCCGGAGCCCGTTGGCTGTTCCTCGCGCTGGTCTGGATCTACCTGGCCGGAATCCTGGTGCAGGTCTTCCTGGCGGGGACCGGCCTGTTCGGGGTCGCGATGGATTTCGAGCCCCACATCGGCCTGGGATGGATCCTGCACCTCGTACCGGTCCTGTTGCTGATCGCGGCCGCGATCGGTCGGGTCGGGCGGAAGATGCTGTGGTGGACCACCGCGCTCTTGCTGGTCCAGTTCATCCAGCCGATCCTGCCCAGCGTGCGCGCCGACCTGCCGTGGGCAGCCGCGCTGCACCCGGTCCTGGCGCTCATCATCTTCTGGCTGGCGTTCACGATCGGCCTCAAGGCCTGGCACCTGGTGCGAGAGCCGGCGCCGACCCTGGCCCAGCAGCAACCGTAGGAGGGTCCGATGGACTGGCAGCCGTGGCTCGTCTTCTCGCACATTCTGGGCGCATTCGTCTTCGTGCTGGCACACGGGGTCAACATGTTCGTGGCCCTCCGGGTCCGCAGCGAGGCGGACCCGACGCGCGTCACGGCGCTGCTCGACCTGTCGAAGCTGGCGGTGGCGATCGCGGCCATCGCCGTCATCTTCCTGCTTGCGACCGGCATCGCCGCCGGCTTCGTCGGCGACTACTGGGGCCAGCGCTGGATCTGGGTATCGCTCGCGATCCTGGTCCTGCTGTGGGGCTACATGAGCTTCCGCGGCACGATGTATCACGACGCGATGCGCCATGCGGTCGGGAGCATCGGCCTCTACGACAAGAAGGGGACGGAGCCGCCGCCGGCGGACCCGGCGGCGCTGGCCGCTTTGCTGGCATCGCCGCGGGCCATCGAGCTCGCGACGGTCGGAGGCATCGGCCTGGTCGCCATCCTGTACCTGATGGTGTTCAAGCCCTTCTAGGGATCGCCGCTACATGGCGGCCGTCGCCACTGACCCCGTCTGCGTGTCTCCTCCCGGTCGGTGAGCGCCCTCCACAGGCGTTCCGGCGTGGTGGCGAACTCGACCTGGTAGACGTTCTCAGGCGCGGTCATCGGTGCCTCCGGCGGGGCCTGTGCGGACGAGTCGCTGCGGCGGCCTCGCCTTGACTCGCTCGAGCTCGCCCCGTGCCTCGAGGTCGAGCTTCATGGCCATGGCGTACCAGCTCGCGGAGAGTGAGCGGTCCCAGCCCTCGGCCTTCGGGAGCTGCGTCGCCATCGCCTCGAGGTAGGCGTTGAGAGTGATCCCGGGCTCCCTGGCCGGCACGATTTCGAGGACGGTCCGCCGGGCAACCGCGTACGTGTCGGGTGCCAGGCGGGCCGTCTTCTTGCTCGGGTCGGGGTGACGAAGCTGGATACGATCGTCAGCGGTCATCGTCAGCCAGCCGATTCCGCGGGCTCGGCGTACATCAGCGATCCGGGCGTGGTGAGCAGCTCACCGGTCTCCAGCCAGGTCTTCAGGCCGGAGAGAATCATCGGCCAGCCGCCGTAGAGCTCTTCGTTAGCGCCTTCGCGCAGCTGATCATGCGTGACCACCAGGCGGCACGAGTCGCCGACCGGCTCGATCTCCCAGGTGACCCTCGAGAAGCCCTCGTCCTTGACCTCCTCGCTCCAGAGCGCTCGCATGCTCTGCACGAGGCGCCGCGGCGGGTCGACCTCGAGGTTCTCGCCCTCGCCGAGGAGCGTCGGTGAGGCGGGATGGCTGGCCTCGAACCGGGACCCAGGCGTCCAGTCGGAGGTCTGGCGAGAGCCGAAGTTGTACTTCGCCCGCTGATCGGGGTCGGTGATCGCCTGCCACAGGCGCTCGGGTGTGGTCTTGATGTAGATCTCGTAGACCTTTTCCATCGGTGTCTCCAATTCGTGCTTCAGGCCGGTGAGTGCCGCCGCCCAGGGCTCGGTGTATTTGCTCACCCAGCGGTCGTAGATGAGCCGGATGGGCACGGCGTTGAGGAAATGAAGCTTCCGGCGTCCGTCACGACGGGTCGTGATCAGCCCGGCGTCGGCGAGCACGCGCAGGTGCTTCATGACACCGAAGCGGGTCATCCCCGGTAGGGCCGCTTCCAGTTCCGAGAGCGCCTGCCCGTCGCGTTCGCGAAGCGCGTCGAGGAGGGCACGCCGGCTGGGGTCGGCAAGGGCTCGGAAGACTTCCTCGTCCATGGGTGGACTATATGTGACTCGTTAGTCACATATCAAGAGTCCCTAGTCAGTCACCTACGGCGAGCTCTCAACCGATCACCGACGATGGCGGAGACCGCATAGGCCGCGATAATGGCGAGCGTCAGGATGGTCGCCGGCGAGTCCAGCTCGAAGTCACCGCTGTCGGTCGCTGCCTTGCCGAATGCCATAGCTACGAGAATGAGCACAGCGCCCGCGACCACCGCGCTGAGCAGGAACCAGCGTCGGCGAGCGGTCGGGTGAACTGCGACTCGACGCCCCACGCGCGCCGATGCAAGAAGGACGACCGCGAGGGGAATGAAGATCTCGGGCATGGCGTGGTCGGTCTCAAAGTAGGAGCCGGAGCGGACGTCCTCGAAGATCAGGTAGTTCGCCAGCGCGGCGAGAGCGAATGGCAGGACGAACACGATTCCCGGCCACGTGAGCAGCGATTGGCCGAGTCGTCGCCCGACGAACGGGACGATAAAGAGCATCGCCGCACCAAACAGGAGACTTTGCAGCAGCGCGAACTGCTCCCGCTCCGGATCGGCAATGCCGATCTCGCTTGTGATTCGGCTCGCGACGAACAGCGACGCGAGGAAAAGGGCGAAAAACAGCACAAGTGTCGAGCCGATCCAGTTCGCAGAACCGCCGCGGTGGTCGTCAATGGATCTTGACGACCCAGGCCCCACGCCAGCCTCTCTATCCATAGTTCTTGCTTCCTGGCTCCCGTTGCGGCGCAACAGCACCCGGCTTACGTCGTCGAAGGCCGACGTTACACCCGGCGGACCTGCTCGGCCTCTTGGCCCTCGACCGGGCGGTCGCAGGTCGGGCAGTACCAGCGCGCTTCGACTGGCGTGCCGCACGCTGCATGACGTAGTGGCTCGGATTCGCGCGAGACGCGGGAGCCCCAGTCAGCGAGGAGGCGCAGGGCGCCGGCCAGCTCCTGGCCTTCGTCGGTGAGCGCGTAGGCGAAGCGGGGCGGCCGCTCCGAGTAGGGAGTCGCGGACACGATCCGCTCCGTCTCCAGGCGCCGCAAACGGTCGGCCAGGATGTTCGGCGCGATCCCGGTCACGGCCTCCGACAGCTCGTTGAATCGGCGCGGCCCGGGGAGGAGCGCCTCGACCAGCAGGAGGCTCCATCGGTCCCCCACCCGCTCGAGCGCAGCGGCCAGCGGCGAGTCGTGCGCTGCCATGACGGGATCGTACGGCATCGGCCTTGACAAACGGTCCGTGAAGAGTAACTTGCGCATTGCAAGTCACACGCTACCAGATGGAGTAGAGATCAATGGGTCCCATGGACGAGCTTGGTAAGGCGATCGCATCGGTCGCATCAACGGCGGGAGCATCGACGGTCGGCATTGGCAACCGATGGCGCGGCGGATCGGGCGTGGTGGTCGAATCCGGCAAGGTGCTGACCAACGCGCACAACCTGCATGGCGACGAGGTACATGTCTTCTTCGCCGATGGGCGCGACGCTGACGGCAAGGTCCTCGGCGCCGATGGCGATGGCGACCTGGCGGTGATCGGGGTCGACACCGGCGACGCGCCGGCAATTGCGTGGGGGGACGGGGCCGCACTTGGGATCGGTTCGCCAGTTGTCGCGATCGGCAACCCGGCGGGGAACGGACTGCGCGTCACGGTCGGCTACGTCTCCGGCATCGGACGCGAGTTCCGCGGCCCACGAGGGCGTCGTGTGGCGGGGGCGGTCGAGCACACCGCTCCCCTGCTGCCCGGCTCGTCGGGCGGCCCGATCGTCGATGGCGATGGCAAGCTGCTCGGCATCAACACCAACCGGCTGGGGAGCGGCTTCTACCAGGCGATCGCCGCCGATGCGGCGCTGCGTGACCGCGTTGCGGCCCTGGGTCGCGGTGAGGAGCCGAAGCGGCGACGGCTGGGCCTGGGCCTCGCCCCGGCCCACGTGGCGCGGCAGCTGCGTCGCGCGGTTGGGCTCGACGAGCGCGACGGGCTGCTGGTGCGAGAGGTCGAGGACGGCTCTCCGGCCGCCGAGGCGGGGATCGCCGAGGGTGACCTGATCGTGGCCGCCGCCGGGCGCTCCGTGACGAGCGCCGACGACCTGTTCGAGGCGATGGGCTCGGTGGCCGCGGACGCCGCCCTGCCGCTGACCGTCCTGCGCGGCGCGGAGGAGCGGACCGTTACCATCGCGGCGTGAGCCCCGAACCGATCTGCCACCACCTCGACGGCGTCCATCCGGTCCCGGCCCGGGGCCGCTGCTGCGAGGAGTGCCTGGCCGCCGGCGAGCGCTGGCTGCATCTGCGCCGATGCCTGCATTGCGGCCACGTCGGCTGCTGCGACCAGTCGCCGGGCCGGCACGCCTCGGGCCATGCGCGCGAGGCCGGCCATCCGGTAGTCGAGTCGATGGAGCCGGGTGAGGACTGGCGCTGGTGCTTCGTGGACGAGGTCTACCTGGAGGGCTAGCTCCACGGGACGGCAGCTCGACAACCGCCGCTCCCCGGTGAGCGTGAGCGTGCGCACGAGGGGCAGTGTGGCAGACTCCCATGCATGATCAGCACGGTCCGGGTGGTCGGCACGGGGCGGGCCGGCAGCGCTCTCGCCGGGCGTCTGACCGAGCGGGGACTGACCGTGCATGCCGGTCGCGAGCCCTTGGCCGATGCGGAGCTCGTGCTGCTGGCCGTTCCCGATGCGGCAATTGGCGAGGTCGCACGGGAGGTGCCCGTCGGCCCATGGCTGGCCCACGTTTCCGGAGCCACATCGCTGGTTGCGCTGGAGCCGCATACCCGCCGTTTCAGCGTGCATCCGCTCCAGACGCTCTCGCGCGAGCGCGGGCCGGAGCAGCTCGACGGCGCCTGGGCCGCCGTAACCGCCGAAACCGACGAGGCCCGCTCGACTGCTCGCTGGCTGGCGGAGATCTTGGGCCTCCGCCCGTTCGACCTGGCCGATGCCGACAAGCCGCTCTATCACGCAGGCGCTGCCATGGCGAGCAACTTCCTGGTGACCCTCCATCGTGCCGCCGCGCGGCTGCTCGAGGAGAGCCACGCGCCGCCGGAGGCCCTGCTGCCACTGATGACCCGCACCATCGAGAACGGATTCGTCCTGACCGGACCGATCGCCCGCGGCGATTGGACGACGGTCGAGGCGCACCTGCATGCCCTCGAGGAGCGCGCACCCGACCTCGTGCCGCTGTACCGGGCGCTGGCCGAGGCGACCCGCCCGTGAAAGTCGTCCGCACCATCGCCGACCTGCGCGCGGCGCTGGATCCGGGGCCTGGGCGCGCGGCCAGCATCGGCCTCGTGCCAACCATGGGCGCCCTTCATGACGGGCACCGTTCTCTCATTGCCGCGGCGCGCGAAGGATCCGAGCAGGTCGTGGTCAGCCTGTTCGTGAACCCTGCCCAGTTCGGTCGAGGCGAGGACCTGGAGCGGTACCCGCGCGACGAGGCCCGCGACATCGCCAGCGCCGAGGCGGCCGGCGTCGATGTCCTCTTTGCCCCGGATGCGGACCAGATGTATCCCGATGGCTTCGACACCTGGATCGACCCCGGTAAGGTCGGCACCTTCCTGGAGGGCTCCTCAAGACCCGGGCATTTCCGCGGTGTCGCCACGATCTGCACTAAGCTCTTCCTGCTGGTGAAGCCACAGCGCGCGTATTTCGGGCGCAAGGACGCGCAGCAGGTAGCGGTCGCCAAGCAACTCGTCCGGGATCTGGAGCTGCCTGTCGAGATCGTGGCCTGTCCGACCGTGCGTGACGTGGATGGCCTTGCGCTATCGAGCCGAAACGTGTTCCTCTCGCCGGAGGAGAGGCAAGCGGCGCTCATCCTGCCTCGGGCACTGCAGGCGGGCCTCGCAGCGCATCGGTCCGGGAACGATGCCGTGCGCGCCGCCCGTGATGTGCTCGACGCTGAGCCGCGAATCCACGTCGACTACGTGGCCGAGGCAGACCTGGACGGACCGACCCTGGCGGCAGCGGTCGTGGTCGGATCGACGCGTCTGATAGACAATGTCCTCCTTGACGCAGAGGCATAGCCAATGACCACCAGCCATACCAACGTCGGCGAAGCCCAGGTTCCCGCCAAGCTGGCCATCACCGAGCTGTCGGAGATGAAGCGCCAGGGCGCCAAGATCGCGATGGTGACCGCCTACGACGCCGCCGGCGCCCGGTTGGCCGAGGCGGCCGGCATCGACGTCGTCCTCGTCGGCGACAGCGCCGCGATGGTGGTCCTCGGACACGACTCGACGGTCCCGGTGACCATGGACGAGATGCTCTTCTTGACCCGCGCCGTGGCCTCGGCCGTACAGCGGCCGCTGGTGGTCGGCGACATGCCGTTCGGCTCGTACCAGGTCTCGGATCGGGAAGCGGTGCGCAATGCGGTCCGCTTCGTCAAGGAGGGTCGCGCCGACACCGTCAAGCTCGAGGGCGCGGGACGGATGCTGCCCCGCGTGCGGGCCATCGTCGAGTCCGGGATCCCGGTGATGGGCCACCTGGGCCTGACACCCCAGTCGGCCACGGCGCTGGGCGGCTACAAGGCGCAGGGGCGAACGGCCGAGCGCGCGCTCAGGATGCTGGCCGATGCGCTGGCCCTGCAGGAGGCAGGCTGCTATTCGCTCGTGCTCGAGGCCGTGCCCACGCCGGTCGCGGCGCGGATCACGGAGGCGCTCGAGATTCCGACCATCGGGATCGGCGCGGGGTCGCAAGTCGACGGGCAGGTGCTCGTCTACCACGACCTGCTGGGCCTGACCGAGGGGCACACCGCGCGCTTCGTGAAGCGCTACGCGGACCTGGCGACGGTCATCCGCGAGGCGCTGGCCGCCTTCGCCGCCGATGTCCGATCGGGGGCCTACCCGGAAGAGCGCCACACGTACGGCATGCCACCCGACGAGCAGGCCGCCTTCGAGGCTGCGATCGCGGAGGACAAGCCCTAGTCGACCGTCACGCTGCGCTCGATCGCCGTGCGCAGCGTCTCTACCGCTGCGGCACCCAGGCTCAACAGGCCGCCCAGGCCATCCGGCGCAGGGGAGCGGCAGGTCGACAGGGCAAAGACCGCGTCCCCGTCGAGCACCGTGTGCACCGGCGAGATGGCCAGCGCCAGCGCGTCGTGGGCCTGAGCCGCCAGCCGGCTGCAATGCGCACGGTCGAGCGTGGCATCGGTCGCGACCACCGCCAGCGTGGTGTTGGTCCCTGACGGCGGGACGGGCCCCGGGGGTGGACCGGCGAGGAGCAAGGCCGATGCATCCACGAAGTCACCCGCCTCGTCGCGCACGCCGGCCAGGATCCGGCCGTCGCGGGCGACCACGTTCCCGACCGCGTTGGTGATCACCAGCGCGCCGATCGTCGAGCCATCGGGCAGGCGCATCGCCGCGCTGCCGACGCCGCCCGGGCTGGTCAGCTCCGGTCCGGCCAGCTTCCCGACCGTGGCGCCCGTGCCCGCGCCAACCCGGCCCTCCAGCGGTGCATCGCTACGCTCGGCTGCCTGGGCCGCGGCGTATCCGTCGTCGGGTCCGGGCGTGGCGCTCGGGGAGCCGACAAACAGGTCGAACAGGATCGCGGCGGGCACGATCGGCACCGGACGTGCCCCGGTGTCGAAGCCGATTCCGCGCTCGGCCAGGTAGCGCATCACGCCGTCGGCGGCGGCGAGCCCGAACGCCGATCCACCGGCGAAGCAGAGGGCGTGGATTCGCTCGACGAGCGCGGTCGGCCGCAGCAGATCGGTCTCGCGGGTGCCGGGGGCCGAGCCACGCACCTCGACGCCTGCCACAGCGCCGCCATCGGCCAGGACCACGGTGCATCCGGTGACGCCGACGGCATCGGTCGCATGGCCCACCGCAATGCCCGGCACGTCGCGGATGGACAGCATCAGCGCTCCAGCTCGAAGACGAGCTCCAGCCCGTCTTCCGCGTCCCACTGCTCCCCTGTCTGGCGGAACCCGAGCTTGCCGATCAGGTTGAGGGAGCGCTCGTTGTCAGGCGCCACGCTGGCCCGGAACACGTGAATGCCGTGGACGCTGGTCGCCCAGTCGAACGCGGCGCGCACCGCCTCGATCGCATAACCCTGGCCTCGCGCGTCGGGGAGAAGCGTGTAGCCGACCTCCACCATGCCTCGGTCATCGGGGCCGGCGTGGAAATTCAGATAGCCGATCGCCTGCAGGGCACCTTCCGTCGTGCGCAGGAGGATCGGCCGCAACAGCCAGGGAGCGTCGTCGGGCCGGAGCCTGAGTTGCTGGGCGCGCATGCCGGCCAGCCAACGAACCTCGTCGAGCCACGGAATCGGGAGGATCGCCCGGAGATCTGCGCCGACGCTTGCGCCTTCGCCTGCCGCCAGGTGATCCAGCTGATCCAGCGACAGGAGCGGCAGATCCAGGCGCTCGGACCGGATGACGTCATCCGCCTGCATGGCGGTCAGCCTACAGGACGAATCGTGCGGCTTGACGAGGCCCGTGCATGAGTTGGAGCTGGTCGGGGCGAGAGGAGTCAACCCGGCCGTACCCACGTGCCGACTCGTGCTGGCGGTCACGGTTGCTGAGGCACTGGTAGCGGCCTGATCGCAGGACCAGCGTAGGACCATCGGCCCAGTGTGCGCGCGCGCCGTCCGTGGCTAGGGTGAGCCGCATGCGGGGGCTAACAACCGTTCAGGTCGTTCCGGTCACCAGCGTGGCTCCGGTCGCTGGCGCTACGAATGCGCAGCGCGAGGGCGTGGCGCGCGCGGTGCTGACCGCCGCCGCCATCGCGGCAAGCGCGCTGTCGGGCTTCCTCATCATCCGCCTGAGCGGTGGATCGCCAAACCCGTTGAACCACCTGGGCTACGTGCCGATCCTGCTCGCCGCCTACCTGTATGGGCTGCGCGGGTCCCTGCCGGCCGGTGTCCTGGTGGCGGTCCTGTTCGGCCCCACCGCAGCCTGGTTGGGGTTGCCCGGCAGTGTCGAGGGTCCCGAGGCCTGGCTCATTCGCGGCGTGTTCTTCGTGGGCATTGGCGCGACTGCCGGCGTGCTGTTCGATCAGCTCCTCCGCAACGTCGATGGTTGGCGCAGCGCGGCGCGGACGGTGGCTGCGCGCGAGCGACAGGGCATGGTGGCGCTGGCGCGGGGGGCCGAGGCCAGGGACACCGATACCGGCGCCCACATCCAGCGCGTGCACTCGCTGGCCGAGGCCCTGGCGCAGGCGGTTGCGCTGGCACCCGACGAGGCGGAGGCGATCGGCTGGGCCGCCATGCTGCACGACGTCGGCAAGCTGCACATCCCCGACCGGATCCTGCTCAAGCCCGGTCCGCTGACTGCCGATGAGCGAGAGCTGATGCGCCAGCACACCGTCTTCGGCGAGGCCATCCTGTCGGCGGGCGAGGGCTTCGAGACCGCCCGCCGCATCGCGCGCTGGCACCACGAGAACTTCGACGGCAGCGGCTACCCCGACGGCCTGCGCCACGAGCGTATCCCGCTCGAGGCCCGCATCGTGCGGGTGGCGGACGCCTTCGACGGCATCACCAGCGACCGGCCCTACCAGAGCGCGCGCAGCGTTGAGTGGGCATTGGCCGAGCTGAAGCGCTACGCCGGCAGCCAGTTCGACCCCGAGCTGGTCGCTGAGTTCGTGCACCTCGTGGAGGCCGGCCGGCTGCCGCTGAGAGAGGGACCCCTGGCAGCGGCGTAGGCCAACCCGTTGGAGTGCCCCCGCGACTGCGTACCAGTCCGGGGGCTTGGCACGCAGAGAGGTACTCCGCGTGCACCTTGCAGCGTATCAGGTCCGCAACTCCCACCGTTCCCCGGGTGCTAGCGGGTGTCGGCTGGCGGCGGACACAGGACGCGATGGGGCCGCCAGTCCCACGTCGCCGACACGAGCCGGATGGCCCGAGATGGCAACTCGTGTTCGAGCGGCAATTGCTGTGAGCGTCAGGAAACCTTCGGGCATTCCTTGCAGTGGTCCCTGCCGTCGGTACCGAACCGTCGGTTCTGCGGCAAGATCCGCTCGCCATCGGGGCAGTTGCTCTTGTCGTGGTAGACCTGTCGGTCTTCCGGAGAGACGGAGTAGTAGGGCGCAACCCTCGGCATCTCAGACCCATTTACGCATAGTTGCCACCATGACCAAGCATTGTATATGGCACGCCGCAAGGTAACGGACCTGACCATACTGTCAGGGTCCACCGGCCAATTGCGCCAGGCGAGGCGTAGAGGGTGACCGGGGAGTGTGGGATGAGGACCGCGTGCAGAACGTGAGGCAGGGCAGCTCAGGCGTCGGCACGACCGCTTGCGGCAGCTTCAAGCGCGACGCGCTCCTGCCCAAGGTCATCTCCGGCGAGGTGCGGGTGAAGGATGCCGAGCGGTTGCTGGTGGTAGAACCGTGAAGGTCACCCGCATCAGCAAGATCGAAGGGCATCGGGTCTTTCGCGAATTCACCTGGCCAGCGGATCTACGGTCCTTCGGCCAGTTCAATCTGATCTACGGCTGGAATGGTTCGGGCAAGACCACGCTCTCCTCTTTGTTCGGCCATCTTCAGACGCGTTCTGGCGTCGCCCAAGGCAATGTTGAGTTTGAGATCGACGGCGCGAAAGTCTCAGGCCACGATCTGGTGACTGCACGCCTGCCGACGGTTCGAGTGTTCAACCGGGACTTCATCGCTTCCACCATCGTCGCGGCTGGCGAAAGAATGGACCCCATCTACTATTTCGGTGAGGACAGCGTTGAGAAGCAGAAGCAGGTCGAGAAGCTTAAAGATGAGCTTGTCAGGGCAGAAAAGGAGGTGGCGAGGGTCCGGACGGAGAAGTCGAGAGCCGAAAACGCGCTGGACGACTTGTGCATCAACAAGGCCAGGGTTATCAAGGAACTCCTGATCAGTTCGCACGCTCCCAAGTACAACAATTACGACAAGAGGCTGTTCAAGCAGACGATCGCGCAACAGACCGAGGCGTCGGCGGCTGCCGCCCTGCTGCCGGATGATGACAAGGAAAAACTGCGAAAGCAGAAAGATGCTCAGCCCAGAGACACCGTGCCTGGGGTTGCTGTTCAGGTAACTGAGTTCGATGGTCTAGCGATCGAAGCCGAGGTCCTCCTGCAACGGTCCGTGGTGTCGCAGGTCATCGACGAGCTGGTCGGAGATGGGGAAGTCGGCGCGTGGGTCCAGAAGGGTCTGGCGCTTCACTCAGGCGATCGGAAAACCGACAAATGCAGGTTCTGCGATCAACCCCTGCCGGCAGCCCGCGTTCACAGGCTAGAAGCCCATTTCAACGAGGCCTTTGCGAGTTTTCAGTCCGAAGTCGCGGCGCTTGCGAACCGGGTAGAGTCAGAGCGCGAGCGTCTGGCTGCAGTGCTGTTCCCGGACCCGGCCCGACTGTACGACCACCTCGAACCCGAGCTGCAGGAGGCGACGTCACAGGCTCGCCGGATGCTCGAGGAGGCTTCGGCCTACCTCAATGTATTGCGCGAGGTCCTTCTCCGCAAGCGTGAGTCCCCGTTTGAACGCATGTCGTCGGAGAGCGCGCTGCAAGGTACGTCCCGCCCAGATCGCGCCGCCCTGATTCGGGTTATCCAAGCCGTCAATGAAGCCATCGAGAAGCACAACGAGACCACGACCGATTTCGCGAACAAGGTCAAAGAAGCTTGCGAGGCACTCGAGCGATCCTATGCCGCCGAGGCGTTCGCACAGTACCGTCTACTCAGCGACGCGGTGACGGACGCCGAGTCTGCCCTGCAGGCGGTGAGCAATAATCCGCCGATACTGAAGACTAGGATCGAGGCCATCGAGCGAGAGATTGTCGAGCACCGACGGCCAGCCGAAGAACTCAATGCCGAGCTTCGCTCCTATCTTGGTCACGACGAGCTCCACCTGGACGTCAAGGATGCCGGCTATGCGATGACAAGAGGCGGGCAGCCGGCAGGCGACCTCAGCGAGAGCGAGAAGACTGCTATTGCGTTCCTTTATTTCCTGAAGTCTCTGCAGGACAGGTCTTTTGACCTGGCGAATAGCGTGATCTTGATCGATGACCCGGTGTCGAGCCTAGACGCGAACTCGCTGTTCTCCGCGTTCGGATACATGAAGGAACGGACCCAGGGAGCCGGACAGCTGTTCGTTCTGACACACAACTTTGGGTTCTTTCGGCTGGTCAAGTACTGGTTTCATCACCTGCATAATCAGAAGAAGAAGAATCCGGATCTCCGCCCTGCCCGCTTCTACCTGCTAAAGGCATATACCGTAGCCGGGCGGCGGACGGCTTCACTAGGCCCCATGGATCCCCTTCTCGAGCACTACGAGTCCGAGTACCACTATCTCTTCAAGCGGGTCCATGCGGAGGTCCATCGCGCTGACGCACAGGTCATGCTTGAGGAGTACTACGGGATGCCAAACCTCGCACGAAGGCTGGTTGAAACCTTCCTGGCCTTCCGCTACCCAGCTATGCAGGGCGATCTGTTCAAGCAAATGGAAGAGGTCGACTTCGATGCGAAGAAGAAGACGCGCATCCTGCGCTTTCTGCATACGTACTCCCATTCCGGGAGTATCGCTGAACCCGAGCACGACCCCTCGATTCTCTCCGAGACCAGGTCTGTGCTGGGCGAGGTGCTAGAACTGATCGAAAAGTGTGATCCGGTGCACTACAAGGGAATGATAAGCATCGTCGCGACGGCGGAGGGTGAGGGCGATGACGGATAGGCTCACCGAATCCGTCGTCGAGGACGCTGCCCTCGCTTGGCTGGATAGCCTCGGGAGAGAGCACGTCTAAACGGGGCGAGCGTACTGTCCCAGGGCGAAAGAGCGCGACACCTGATCGGGAGCGACGATGACCATCCGTCCCTTCAGCGACAACGAGCTGATGGAGATCAGCAAGATCCTCGGCGAGACGTATGGCGGATTCACAGGGAGCGAGATCGCAACCCTGCTTACGGCATGTGGGTTCCAAGATCCCGGCGGGATTACGAAGCGAGACCGGCTGTTTCTTGGTCTACAAGACGGGCAGACGCGCGACAAATCGGGGAGCCGCGTCGGAAAGCTCATCCAGCTCGCCCTCGATCCCGTGCGGTATCGCGAGAATCGCGACCTGTTCGAGTATCGACGCCACGAGCTCAACTTGATACTCGCGTTCGCAGGGATACAAATCCGGGACGACGGCAAACTGGAGGCTGTCCCAGCGGCGACGACTCTGACCGAGGCTCAGCAGCGAGCCAGCAAGCTGCGTTCGGAACTGGTGAGGCGGGCTATCGCCGCTGACGTCTCACGGTTTTGTCGACCGGAACTGCTCGAAGGCAACTACTTCCACGCTGTCTTTGAGGCGACAAAGAGCGTCGCCCAGAAGCTGCGGGACCGGACTGGGCTGACCGTCGATGGCCACGCGCTTGTCGACCAGGCACTGGGGATAGAAGACAACCGCACGCCGTTGCTCGCGTGGAATTCCCTGACGACCGAGAACGACAGGAGCGAGCACCGCGGCGTTGTCTTGATGATGAAGGGCACATTCTCATACTTTCGGAACCTCCCCGCCCATGTACCCAAGGTTGGCTTCCGGATCGTGACTGAGGAAGAGGCTCTCGAACTCTTGACGATCGTTTCTTTCCTCCACCGGCGGCTGGACGTGGCTGTTACCACGAGTCCTGCACGCTTAGCTTGAAGCGCGCGCCAGCGCGGGCGGCAGGCGCGCAAACGAGGCCCTCTCTATCCTGGCGATTCCCCGTGCTCGGCGAGAGCACTTTCGATTCGCGGCCGAGGAGGCGGCCCGCGGTCAGGCGCTGGTCTGCTGCAGGAAGTCCACGAGAGGCGCGAGGTCGTGCTCCCAGAAGATGGCCACGCCGCCCTCCTGCGCGTCGCGGAGGTTCGTGAGCTTGTAGACGCCGGCCAGCACGGCTGCCGTGATGGCCGTCCGTCCGAACGCCTGGCGCCAGACACCAGCCTTGACTAGGACGTCATTGTTCAGCCGCTTCACGCTGTTCACCGGGCTGTTACTGACCTTGCACTCCAGCAGCAGGAAGCGGCGGTCTCGGAGGCGGGTGGGTACGTCGCACTTGCGGCCCACGACCCGCGTCTCCCGACAGAACTCGCCCGGCTCTAGACCGCCCCCTACCGTGATCGGGCGACGTGCCACCTCCTCGAATCCGTGCGCCTCCAGAAGGCCACGCACCGCCGCCTCTTGCCGACCCGCGGACTCGCTCCGGCGGCCCATCTGCGCCTGCTGCGCCGCCCGTAGACCTGCGGTCCACCGTATCGCCAAGCCCCGTTCTTCGATGGTGGGTGGCCGGGGTCGCGTCTCGACGAGCCACGGGAACCGCTCCGGGTCCACCGCAGCCAAAATCACCTCCGCCGCCAAGCGGCCCAGCTCAGGGTCAAGGCGTCGGCGGTCACTGATGGCTCTGCCCGCCAGCGTGTCTAGGTCGTCGCCGCTGATCGCTGGCGCGGCCAGGTAGCGGGCGACCTGGAGGAGGGGCGGCAGGGCTGCCAGCGCCGCGCCGTCCGCGAAGGCGAGTAGGTTGTCGGTGTCCGCGAAGAGTTGCTCGATGAGTACCACGTTGGCGGCGAAGTGGGCGCGATAGCTGGCACTGCCCTCAGCCATCCGGTCCTCGATGAACTGCGCGATTGCCACGCGTCGCTGCCGCTCCAATTCCTCATCGGCCCAAGCCGACGGTGCCACCAGCCCTGTCATCGAACCCACCGCTCGGCGTCGGGGACGACCAGGGCCTCCATCTCTCGCGGCTCGAACTTCTCCAGGCCACCGTGGTAGGTGCGCCCGCGGCCGCGGAAGCTCTCCCGCAGCCCGTTCAGGTGCAGGACGAGGGCGCCCAGCTCCTCCTCGCTCAGCTCGCGATACGGGTAGAGCCCGTGAGCGATGTTCACGAGGGCAAGGCCGTCGGGGTTGAGGGCGAAGACCGGCGGTCGGCGTGCCATGTAGGAAGCCACAATGGGCGGCGAGCGAAGCCGGCCATGGTGCCACCACGGAATCCGGTGCGAGGTGATGTACCGGTCAACAATGGCCGGTGCGTCCGCCGGCCGGCGCTCTCCCCGCCGGAGATAGCGGTCCAAGGCGGGGTGAGCCGTGCGGTCCACGTCGCGCGGAGGCGCAAGCAGGAGGCGCCGGTCAGGTCCATCACGGACCACCCCACCAGCGTCGAGCACCTCCACCGCTGAGGTGATCGCAGGCCGGCACCATTCGAGGATGCCCAGCTTGGCGGCTCGTTCGCGGGTGAGGAGGAAGTAGTCGTTTGCCCCGGTCACGACGCCTCGACTGACGCGGCCGATGGTGCCTAGCGTCGGGCCAGACACCGGGGCGACGTGCGGGCGGAGTAGACCGGTCCACCGATGGTTCAGTTCGAGCTGCTCCCGAGGGAGTGCGCGGCCACCATCTAGACCGTCAAGGGCATCGAGATCGGACACCGACTCGAGGCGCACGCGTTCGGGGCGCGCACCCGCACGGAAGCACGCGATCGCAGCCGTCGTCATTACGTCCGCAAACGGCACGGCTGTGGGCTCCAAAACGTGGAGAGACTCCAAGCCCAAGCCGTCCATGAGGAGCTGGCGGATCAGGGCGCCGTAGCCGATGTCGAGCCACTCCGCGCTGGTGACGAAGGTGCCCACGTCCCCCGGCTCGACAAAGAGTGCGGTGGCCAGGAAAAAGTACGCATGTAGCCCGGACAGACTGGAGACCGGGCGACCGAGAGCCGCCCCGGCGGTCGCAGCCCAACGCTTGACCTCAGGCTCAAGGTCGTGGTGTCGGACATACGGGGGGTTCCCAATCCAAGCGGTGCGGCCGGGTATCGCGGGCAGCTTGAGACCGAGGTAGTCGGTATGCAGCACAACGGGGCGCTCGGCACCCAAGACCGCGAGCGCGGCGCGGGTGAGAAGCGTCGCCAACGGGTCTCGGTCGACCGCGACGATTGGCAGCGCGGGCCGGCGTCGTGCAATCTCGGCGGCGAATCTGCCGCTGCCGCAGCCTGCGTCCACGACCCGCTCCGGCGCTTGCGCGAGCGCCCACTCCACCATCGGCTCCACGATGGCTGCCGGGGTGTAGAACGCACCGTCCGGGCGTCGGTCGGCAGGTGACCGCCAGCGGAGAAGCTGCTCGCCGAGAGGATCGCTCCCGAGGGTAATGCTGAGGCGGGCCTCAGTCTGAGCGGCGGTCTCAGTCGGCGGCAGATCGCGGGCGACGTTGAGGAGGACGCGTTCCGCCTCGGTCAGTGGACCGCCGCACTCCTCGGCGCCAAGGTCAAGCGCCAGGCGCACGAGCAAAGCTCCGGCCGTGGGTTCTAAGGCGGGTGAAGCGGGGCGGGGGAACGCAACGGCCATGCCGGCATCATGCCACCGGGACGCGACAGCTCGGAGGTCGTGAGTGCGCGCCGGCCTGGAGGCAGGACCGAGCCGCCCTACAGGGGCCACCCGCTCAGGGAGTCCTCGAAAGGCGTCCCACGCGCGGCGCGTATCCCCACGAGCCACAGCAGGTCTTCGTTGTAACCTCACCCGGCCCTCGTGATTAGGGATCTGACCCTGCGCTAAGAAAGCCCGAGCGGTTCATCAAGGGCAAGTCTGCATCGGTTCAGGCTGCGAAAGCCTCGGCGCGGGTCAGCAGGTCATCCACCCCTTCCAGGCGGCGAGCCAGCCCGCGTTCAATGAGACCGTCCAGGCCATGTCGGCGCAGCAAGCCGGCTTGGTCGCAGTGTTGTGAGGCGTATTCCGAAGCCAGCGCCAGGAGGATGTCGCGCGGTTCGGCGAACGGCGCCACGCCTTCGATAAGGAGGTCAAAGCGCCGCGACATCGCCGGGAAGCTGTCGGCCACGACTGCGATGCATCCCAGCATTGCCGCGTGTTGCGGGCCGAGTTGGGCGACGAAGCGCAGACCACCGAAACCAACGCCCTTACGGGCTTCTAAGCCGCGCGCGAACGCGGGTAGCTCGTAGATCAGGAAGCGCGCGTGCAGGCGGGATCGATCGAGGGTCCCTTGGTCCGCCGCCGCGATGTAGGGGCGCACCCGCGATGGAACGGCATAGCGGAGCATGGCGTTCCAGGCGAATGACGGACGCCCGGTAAGCCACGGCTTCGCCCCAGGGAGGCCGTCGGTGCGGCCCCGGTGCAAGCCCACCAGGCGCTCCAGATTCGATCCCGCCACCGAGTCGATCCGGTCCACCAGCGCCCATAGCACGGGAGCCAAGGCCGCTGCCGCATCCAGCGCAGCGCCACCCATCCGGCCTGGTCGCAGCATGCGCATGAGCCTTGGCAGGTTTCGTCTCGCGATGCGGTCAACACGGTCGAGTGAGCGGTCAGAGCGAGACAAGCGTGCAGTAGGGAGCGGCGATCGGAGCGCCACCTTGAGCATGTCCATCGGGATATCCCAACCGTCGACCCAAAGCAGGACCGCGAGCGCCTTGCGAGATCGTGTCAGCCGCCGCAGGGCGCATAGCGCCAAGAGCTGCTCCACGACGCGCGGCCGCAGTTCGGTGGCGAAGCCATGGAACCCTACCGAGCGACGCGTCGACGTCGGCGGGATCAGCCGAGCCTTGGCGAAGAGATGGACATGCGACGGCGTGATCTCCGTGAAGCCCGCGGCCCGGGCGGCCTCGGCTAGGAATCGGTAGACCGGAGCTTCGCCTCCATCGCGCTCGGGGGACTTTGCGTGGTGAGTTGGCGCGGGCTCGAGTGAGACCTTGCGCGACGCGCGGGTGGAACCCGTCGCCTGACGGAGGTGGGACACCGCAAGACCCCCACAACCTCAGTTAGCACGATCGGTCCCCCCGGTAGCCGCCGAGCTGCCGGCGGGGATCGAGTCAGGGAGAAATACGTGGGATCTCCCCCATCGGCGAGGGTAGCACGCACTAGCCCCGGACCGCCGGACTCGCGGCTGCGTGTCCGGCGCTTGGCAGCGCGCGACATGCTCCGGGACTTGGCACCCGCCAGCCTCTTCCTACTCCTGACGGATCCTCCCTACGACACGGTCCACCGCCACGGCGGCGAATACCTACGCCACTGGTTTCGGGGGTCGCTGAGCTGGCCGCAGATCGGCCGGATTCTGGGCATGGCGCGGCGCCGGATGGCCGCCGATGGCCAGGCCATGGTGCTCACCAACGAGGCCGGACTACCCGCCGCGCAGGCCGCAGTGCGTGCCGCCGGCTTCGCGCGCCAGCGGCTGGTGGTCTGGGACAAGCAGCAGCCGGGCTTGGGCAGTGGCCTGCGCCATCAGGTCGAGTACGTGGTGGTCGGCCTGCAGCCGGGCTCGCGAACCCTGGCGGGCCGCGATCTGGTGTCGGTGCCGGCGGTGGCGTCGCGCTTAGCCGGCCGTTACCCGACCGAGAAGCCGATCGAGCTGGGCCGCCAACTGGCGGCCATCGCTGGCGTCCGGCGCGGCGACCTGGTGGTCGACCCGTTCTGCGGCTCCGGCGCCCTGCTGGTCGGTGCCGCCGATCGCGGAGCGCGCGTCCTCGGCGGTGACATCTCGGCCCGCGCGGTGGCGATAGCCACAAGACGGCTGGCAGCCCTGGCTCCCCGTCCGGCGCCGGGCCCCGCACCGGGGC
>JBBDXT010000004.1:0-3176 GCA_040902225.1 Chloroflexota bacterium | reverse complement strand
CCGGCCACGGCACGTGGCCGGCCTCCCCTTGACTCTCGACAGATTCTCGGCACGCACCCTCGACCCGCACCGAAGCCGCGCCCCAAGCCCACCAGGCGGCGGAAGCGACGCAAATGATCTGGCGCTGCCAAGAAGACTCGCTGGCAGGCTTCGCCGGGCGCACGGTGCGGGTCACGGCCCTGCGCTGCCGGCGTTGGAGCTGCCCGCACTGTGCGAAGCGATTGCGGCGACGGATGGTGGCTCGGGCGCTGGCCGGCTTCGAATCCGGCGAGCGGGTCCGGATGCTGACCCTCACCTCGCCCGGCGACGAGGACTTCACGCGCTCGTATGCAGAGCTGCGACCGCGCTGGAAGCGGTTCCGTGAGCTGCTGCGCCGCCGCTTCCGGCGCTCGGGGTTCGAGTACTTCGCGGTCATTGAGCGCCAGCAGCGTGGTCACGCCCACCTGCACGTGCTGTTTCGCGGGCCGTTCATCCCTGCGTCGTGGCTGACCTACGCGGCGCGCAAGGCCGGCTTCGGCAAGATCGCCGACGTTCGCGCGGTGGGCAAGCAGGCCGGCGCGTACGTCGCCAAATACCTAGGCAAGGAGATGGGCCGCACGCCGGAGGGGCTCGGCTTCCCGCCGTTGCCCAAGTGGCACCGCCGGGCGAGCTGGTCGCGCGGCTGGGCGCTCCACTTCGCACAGCGTGGTGCGACATGGCGGGCGAGCCTCGCCGGCTACACCTGGTACCTAGCCAACGGCAGTCCGCTGTTCGTCGCCCACCGTCTGGCTCGCCTCGGCTACGAGCTGGAGGCCATCGACTATGGCGATGTGCCGCCCGACGGGCAGCGCTGGGAGGTCGGCCGTCAGGAGCGGTTCGTGATTCAGCGCCCCAATGACCGGCACCCGGTCAACTGCTGGCTATGCGCCGCTGGCGGACCGCTCGCCCGCCGGGCGCACGGGCCGCGGCCCCGCCCGGTTCCAGCGGCACCTGCGGCGCGATCCGAGCTGACGCGGTTCGACCGGCTTGCCGGGTTCGAGGAACTGACGCTAGACCTCCGGCTAGACGAAGCCGGCGCTATCGCAGGCAGCGGTCCTCCGGCCGGTTCCGGCGCGGTCCGGCCGGGATCGGACGCCCCGCTGTCCGTGGACCGCGCTTCCGCTTTGCCGGTTCCGGCGCGGTCCGGTCGGGATCGGACGCCCAGCCCGCCGCTGAAGGTGCGCGGCGGATGACCACCCCAGCGCCGAGCATTGACGAGACGATCCTCGCGCTGTTCCGCGAACGCGGTCTGTTGGCCTCCGCCGATCTGGCCAGCGCCCTGGGCATCCATGAGCGCTCGGTGCGGCGGCGCCTGCGGAGGCTGATCCGCGACGGCTACGTCTTCTCGCCCGAGCGCGGTCGGTATCGGATCACCGCCGCCGGGGCCGCAGTCATGGCTCCGCTGGAGGCACGCCCCAGTCTCGTGGAGAGCAGCCCGCGCGACCTCATCGACCGCTGGCGGAGGCGACCCGAATGACGCGGCCGCAGCGCCGACAGGCGACCGCTGCCGGTGCCCGGATCGGCCCGCGGCTGGCTGAAATCCTGGCGCGGATGGTGGAAGCCAAGTTAGCGGCAGAAGGGGCTTCCCTTCCTCGATCGAAGGACGGTATCGTCCGACGGCCCGTAAGCCCGGGCAGGAAATAGGACCGCCGCATGCTCGCTCACCGGATCACCGATCTGCGCCACGAGGACCTGGCCGACCGCCGTTGGGCCGGCTACCTGCGCGAGTCGACCAAAGCCCAGGCGGATCGCTACGGCCCGGATCTGCAGCGCGCTGAGCAGCGCCGCTACGCCGAGCGCTACGGCTTGCGGGCGACCGGCCTGGAGTACATCGACCTCGTCAGCGGCAAGGACACCCTACGCCGCACCGACTTCCAGCGGATGCTGGGTGACGCCGACGGCGGCGCATTCGACGTGCTCCTCTGCTACGACACCAGCCGCTTCGCCCGCAACCCGGCGGACCACTACGTCTACCTCAACCGCCTCGAGGAGCTGGGCGTTACCGTCGTGTTCTGCGCGGAGAGCCTCATCGCGGGCAACACCGAAACCTACGAGCTGCAAGGGCTCAAGGCCGTCGGCGACGCGGCCTACCTGCGCCGCTTGTCGCGCAACGTGTCGCTCGGCCTCAAGCAGAAATGGGAGCGCTACAGCGATCCCGGTGGGCATCCGCCGCTGGGCTTCGCCCGGCTCGGTGAGATCCGGCTGCTGGCGCCCGTTGAAGGGCCTGAGCTTGACCAAGCGCGGCGCGCGTTCGAGCTGTATGCCACCGGCACCCACAGCGACGCCTCGATCGGTCGCGAGCTGGGGCAGAGCGAGTACCGCGTCGAGGAGATCCTGCAGAACCCCCTCTACGCCGGGCGGGTCGTGCGCCACCGCGGCCGACCCGATGAGGAGGAGCGGCCGGCTCCCTTCCCGCCACCAATCGATCCCGCCCTCTTCGAGCGCGTCCAACTCATGCGTGCTGCACGCCACACGCGACACTCGGCGGGCGGCGGCGAGGCTGGCCGGCGCCCGTATCCACTCGCCCGGCTGCTGCGTTGCGCAGCCTGTGGGTGCCACTACCACGGGGACGCATCGAACCGCATCCGTCGCCTGCGGCATGTGGCCCGCCCCGCCTGCGCTCGGAGCCTCACCTGCCGCGCAGATGGGGTGGAGGATCAAATCGCGGCGATGTTCGACCGGGTAGAGCTGGGCGACGAGGACATCGCGGCGGTGCTGCGCCTCATGCGGCTACCGGCCGAGGAGAGCGGACCCGAGGTCGAGATCGAGAACGCCGGCCGGCGCGCTGACCTACAGGCCGCCCTCGCTGTTGGCACGATCAACCTGGACGCCTTCTCCCGCGCGTGGCGGCGTCTAGAGGCCCCACGCCGGCCGCTGCGCCGCGAAGCGGGTACCGAGCAGCTCGAGCGGGCGAGGGCGCTCCTTGCGGACGTTGGCGGCCTATGGCGCGACGGCGACGTACCCGGAGAGCTCAAGGAGCAGGCGGCGATCGAGATGCTCGAAAGGATTGATCTGCTCGGCTCGCGCGTCGTGGCCATCCACCCGCGCGGCGACTATGCCTGGCTTCTCGGAATGGCCGCGAAGAAGCACGGCGACGTGGGAATGGTCGGGGCGAGAGGATTTGAACCTCCGACCTCATCGTCCCGAACGATGCGCGC
>JBBDXT010000003.1 GCA_040902225.1 Chloroflexota bacterium | reverse complement strand
ACGAAGGCCGTCCGGCCAGATCTCCCAGCCGTTGCCGGCATGCTCGCCGACGTGATCAACGACCCGCGAGCCGATCCCCCAGTCCGCCGTGACCGGTGCCGCCGCGATCCGCTCGCGGCGGTAGTAGTTCACGGCAAGGAAGTCGACCGGCTCCGCGACGGCGACCTCGTCGGGGTCGATCCGGTCGAGAAGGCCATGCTCGTCGTACCAGCGCACCATGTCCGTCGGGTAGCCTCGGCCGAAGGTGGGGTCGAGAAACCAGCGGTGCATCGCGCCGTCGTGCCGCACCGTCGCCGCGGCGTCATCGGCGTCGCCGCCGGCGGGGACGAGATCGGCGATGTCATGGCAGATCCCGACCCTCGCCGCGGGGGCCGCGGCCCGAATGGCGCGGGCGGCCGCCGCGTGGGCGAGATGGGAGTGGTGGGCCGCCCGCAGCGCCGTCGACCACCCGTGGCGTCCGGGTGCGTGGCGCCCCGTCCCGTAGCCGATGTACGAGTGCGTGCGCGGTTCGTTGAGCGTGATCCAGTGCCGCACCCGGTCGCCGAGGCCTGCCGCCACGATCGATGCGTACTCCCCCACCCGCTCGACGATCTCCGGCTCGGTCCACCCGCCGCGGTCCTCGAGCGGCTGCGGGAGGTCCCAGTGATAGAGGGTCAGCCACGGCTCGATGCCGCGCTCGAGGAGCCCGTCCACGAGCCGGTCGTAGAAGTCGAGACCGGCAACGTTCGGCGCCCCGGAGCCGGCCGGCTGGATCCGGGGCCAGGCGATGCTGAACCGGTACGCGCGCAGCCCGAGCTCGGCCATCAGGTCGAGGTCGGACTCCCAGCGGCGGTAATGGTCGCAGGCGACGTCGCCCGTCTCGCCGTTCCGCGTCCGTCCCGGCGTGCGGCTGAACGTGTCCCAGATGCTCGGACCGCGGCCATCGGCGTCCGTGGCCCCCTCGATCTGGTAGCTGGCGGTTGCCGCGCCGAAGGCAAAGCCTCGCGGAAAGCGGCGCGCCAACGCCGCTGGCGCGGCGAGGGCATCGGTCAGCGTCACTTCTCCACCCCTCCGAACACCACGCCGCGCATGAAGGCCCGCTGGGCCAGGAAGAAGACGACGACGGGCAGCGCCATGGCCATGATCGCCGCCGCCTGGATCAGGGTCGGCTCCTGCGAGTAGAGCGCGTTGAAGCGAGCGAGGCCGACCGAGAGCGGCTGGAGGTCCGGCTCCGACTGGAGGTACACGAGCGGCAGGAAGTACTCGTTCCAGGCGAAGAAGAAGTGGAAGAGGCTGACCGCCACGATGGCCGGGATCGCCTGCGGCACGATGATCGAGCGCAGGATGCGCAGCGGCCCCGCACCGTCGATCATCGCCGCCTCGTCCAGCTCGCGCGGGATGGTGAGGAAGTACTGGCGCAGCAGGAACACGTTGTACGCGTTGGCGAAGGCGTGCGGGATGATGAGCGGCCACCACGTCCCGATCCAGCCGAAGGCGAGGTAGACGGCGTAGCTCGGAACGAGCGTCACCTGGAAGGGCAGGATGATCGTGGCCAGCATCACCACGAAGAGCCCGTTGCGCCCTGGGAATCGGAAGCGGCTGAATCCATAGGCGACGCAGATCGCCGAGACCACCGCGAAGAGCGTGGACAGGCCCGCGATCGCGAAGGTGTTGAAGAAGAGCCGTGGAAAGTTCACCGTGTCCCAGGCGTTGGCGAAGTTGCCGGTGTTCAGTGAGAACGCCCAGTGCTGCTCCAGGGTGCGCCAGCGCCCGACCCAGGTGATCGGTCCCGCGTCCGGGTTCGCCGGGTCGACGAAGACGCTGTCCTCGCGGTGCGCCTCGATGAGCGCCCAGGCACGGATGGTCCCGTCCACGTCGGGCACGTCGAAGACCGGGTACTGCTCACCCTCGTACTCGAAGGTCTCGGGTTGCGCCGGATAGAGCGGCGCCCCGGGCGCGGTGAGCTGGCTCTGGTCCTTGAAGGCGGTGGCGACCATGAAGACGAGCGGCATCAGGAAGATCGAGACGGTGGTGATCGCCAGCAGGGTGATCCCCGCGCGCGCGGTGAAGCCCCGCATGTGGCCCTGGAGCACGGATCCGCCGCGGAGCCGCTCGCGGCGCGCCGTGACGGCGCTCATCGCTCGGACCCCTCGAAGACCCATGAGCCCGCGGTGCGGAACAGGACGATCGTGAGGCCCAGCACGATCACGAACAGCAGCCACGCCAGGGCGGATGCGTAGCCCATGTTGAAGAAGGTGAATGCCTCGCGGAACAGGTTGAGGTTGAAGAAGAGGGTCGCGCGGTCCGGGTCGCCACGGCCGTTGCTGACGACGTAGGCCTGCGTGAAGTACTGGAACGTCGCGATCAGGGCGATGATCAGGTTGTAGAAGAGGACCGGCGAGATCATCGGCAGGGTGACATGGCGGAAGCGGCCCCACACGCCGGCGCCGTCCACACGTGCCGCGTCGTAGAGCTCCGTCGGCACGCTCTGGAGGCCCGCAAGGAAGATGAGCATCATGTTGCCGATCCCCCAGAGACCCATGAGCGCCAGGGAGGGGCCGACCCACGTCGCGCTCTGGAGCCAGTTCGGCCCATCGATCCCGACAGCGCCGAGGCCGTAGTTCAGCCACCCGTTCTGGGCGTTGAGGACGCCGATCCAGACGATGGTGCTCGCCACGATCGGGATCTGCATCGGCATGTAGAACAGGGTCCTGAAGACGCTGCGCCCGAAGAGGAGGGTGTTGTTGACGAGCAGCGCCACCGCCAGGGCGAAGCCGAGCGTGAGCGGCACGACCAGCAGCGCGAAGCGGACAGTCACCCACAGGGACTGGAGCAGCACGGGGTCCCGCAGCATCCGCGCGTAATTGTCGAGGCCGATGAACCGCGTCTCGTCAGCGCGACGCGGATCGAAGTCCGTGAACGACAGGACGAGCGAGGCGATCATCGGCAGCGCCGAGAAGACGACGAAGCCGATGATGAACGGGGCAACGAAGGCGAGCCCGGTGAGCGACTCCCGCGAGGTCAGCCGCCCCCACCGGGTCGGGACGGCGCCGATCGGCAACGCCGCGGAGCCGGTGGTGTGCGGGGTCATGGCCATGCGGTCCTCACCATGGTAGGGGTCGGGGACGGCCATGGCGGCCGCCCCCGACTCGGGGTGGAGGAAGCGTCAGGTTCCCTCGTCGAAGATCCCCTGCAGGAGCTGGACGTGCGCGTCGATCTCCGCCGCGAGGTCGAGGCCGGCGGTGTTCCAGAGCCGGCTGCCAAAGTCCTTGTTCGCCGAGTCGGCCTCGTCGAAGCTGGGCATGAAGGCCTCGTGGCTGGGGTTGTCCGGGTACTCGAGCATCTGCGTCGAGACGTTCCAGTCGATCTCGAGCGGCGTGAAGCGCTCGTCGAGGCCGGCGAAGAACGCGTCCCGCTGATTCTCGATCGCGGGCAGCGCGCCCCAGACCTGGGTCAGCTCGGGAGATGCGGCGAGGAACCTGAGAACCTCGAACGCCTCGTCGGGATGCTCGGTCGAGTCCAGGATGCCGATCGTGTCGGCGTGGAGCTTCGACGTGATGACGCCGTCGGGGCCCACCGGCAGGACCGCGATGTCCCAATCGGTGACCGGCGGATCGCCCTCGCCCGGATAGACGCAGCACGTGTACCACTGATGCACCACGTCCATCGCCACCAGGCCGGACTGGAACGTGTTGCCATCGGCCAGTGCCTGCACGGCGGTCTGATTCGGGATGATGTGGTCAACCCAGATGCCGTCGTAGAAGAACTGGAGTCCGTGGCGCCAGTTGTCGGGCCACTGCGCCGTTGACCCGTCGTCAGCGACCACGGAGCCCGATCCGCCGAAGATCGTCGACCACGCGCGCGTGTCGTTCTCGGTGAACTGCGCGTCGAGGCCGTACACCTCTACGTTCTCGGGATCGAACTCGGCGCTCGTGGCGTCGTTGCCGTTGGCGTCAACGGTCAGTTGCAGGGCGAGATCGCGGAGAACCTCCCAGGTCCAGTCCTGGCCCTCGTACTGCTCGCCGACCTCGTGCGGCGGATAGGCAAGCTGCGCCTCATCGAAGAGCGACTTGTTGTAGTAGATGAACGACGGGTACACCGCCATCGGGATGCCGATCTGCTTGCCGTCGACGTTGTAGACATCGATGAGCGCCTGCGGAATCTCCGACAGGTCGACCCCCGAGCTCTCGATGTACGGGCCGATGTCGAGCAGCTGGTCGCCGAACGACTGGAGCCCGCGGATCCCGATCGGGCCGATGATGTCAGGTGGGTCGCTCGGAAGGCGCGCGGCGAGCGTCGTCGCAGCCTCCGTGTTGTCGACCACCGTCAGGGTCAGGTGGATGTTCGGGTTGGCTTCGTTGAAGGCCGCCACGACCGCCTCCTCGGTCGGGATCTGCTCCTCGTTCTCGCCGGTTCCGAGGCCGACGAACCATTCGATCTCGACGACCTCGCCGCTCGCGGCAGACGCGCTCGCCTCCGGCTCGGAAGATTCCGCCGCCTCCGATGGACTCGTTCCCTGGGTCCCGCAGGCCGCCAGGAAGAGCACGAATCCGGCTCCCATCACTCCGAGGGACCGGCGCGTGCCAATCGGTCGATACATGACCTCCTCCAACTAACGAATGCAGCACGTGCTGATGGGTGTCCTGGCTCAGGCCAGGGCTGATTCACATAGGCGCACTGGACTGCCGAACGACGAGGCTGGTGTCGAGGATCACGCGGCGCGGTGGCCCATCCGCGTTGCGCATCCCGTGGAGGAGAAGCCGCGTCATCTCGCGACCCATCTCCTCGATCGGCTGCCGGACGCTCGAGAGCGCGGGTCGCGCGGCCGCTGCCAGTGGCGAGTCGTCGAAGCCGACGACGGCGACGTCCTGCGGCACCCGCCTGCCCGCTGCCGCGAGCGCGGCTATCGCGCCGATCGCCATCAGGTCCGAGGCGGCGAAGACGGCGTCGACCTCGGGGGCCCGTTCGAGAAGCCGTTCCATCGCGCTTCGTCCCCCATCGAGTGTGAAGTCCGCGACCTCGATGAGCCGATCCGAGATGTCGATCCCGGCACGGGACAGCGTCTCGTGATATCCGGCGAGGCGGTCTGCGCCCGGGGGCATGTCCTGCGGACCGCCGATCGTCCCGACGTGGCGCCGTCCGGTCTCGAGGAGATGGTCCACGGCGCTGCCCGCGCCACCGCGGTTGTCGACGTCCACGTAGGGGATCCCCGCACCGGGCGGCCGGCCGCCGACCACGACCGGGATCCCGCGTCGCTGCAGGTCTCGCGGCAGGGGGTCCGATCCGTGGAGCGAGACGAGCAGCGCGCCGTCGGTGTGCCCGGCTGCCAGGTACCGCTCCACTCGCAGCTCGTCCCCGCGTCCCTGCGGCATGAGCAGCACCAGCGCGAGCTCCTCGTCCGCCAGGGCGTCGCTGATGCCGCGCAGGACGCGCGGGAAGAACGGGTCGCCGAAGAGCTGGGTGGTCGGCTCGGGAATGACCACCGCGATCGAGTCACTGCGGCGCGTGACGAGGCTGCGCGCGGCATGGTTTGGGGTATATCCGAGCTCCTGGATGGCCGCCTCGACGACGTTCCGGGTAACCTCGCCGACGCGCCGATCACCGTTCACGACGCGTGAGACGGTCGCCCGCGAGACGCTGGCGAGGAGGGCGACCTGCTCGAGCGTCGCCG
>JBBDXT010000002.1:300000-419343 GCA_040902225.1 Chloroflexota bacterium | reverse complement strand
CCTGATCGTGGGTCAGGTATTCAACCCACTCCGTGTTCGTGCGCCACCGTCAGGGACTCGCGAAGTCTGCTGATAGCGTCGGCTGCAGCCGAAACAGGCAACGCTGCGGAGCCAGCGCTTTGAACACGAGAACGTAGGGCAGGCAGGTGACCGCTCTTGAGTGCTCTACGTCGATCATCAAGTGGTGGCGACAGCATTCGCGTGCGCGAGTGTGCGTGAATGACGCCAGACCGATGGCGCGCCGAACAGGAGTCCACCAACGCGTTCGGCTTGAGTTCCCGTCGGCCGCGGGAGGCTGGCCGCCGAGCGGGATTCCGACGCCGGCTCCCGGATATTTCATCATCGTCTTGCCATATCGCATTGGATCGGGGAAGGTTGCGAGGGACCGACTGACAGGAGATCAGGCATGGCTCGTCCGCAGGTCAAGAATTTCGCGATCCCTGACGACATGGTTGCATTCCCCAAGGGATCGGCCACCACAGTCACGATCGGAGAGATGGTGGTCGCGCGCGTCGTGCAGGAACCGGGCTGGCGTTGGTCAGAGCACATCCGTCCGACTGTCGGCACCCCCAGTTGCCAATTTCACCACGTCGGCGTGGTGCTCTCAGGGCGATCCAGGCTACGCATGGACGACGGCAACGAGCTGGACTTACAGGCTGGCGACGTCTTCGACATCCCGCCCGGCCATGACGCGTGGGTACTCGGAGACGAGCAGGCAGTGTCCGTGATCTGGGGCGGCTTCCGTGGCTTCGGCACACCCGCGATGGGCGACAGGGTGCTGGCCACGCTGCTCTTGACCGACATCGTCGGCTCGACCGAGCGGGCGGCACGCATCGGCGACGGTCCCTGGAACCAGTTGCTGCAGCAGCACAACGAAACGGTCCGGGAAGTGCTGGAGCGGTACCGTGGGGCAGAGGTCGCGACGACGGGGGATGGCTTCCTCGTGACGTTCGATGGGGCCGCGCGAGCCGTTTACGCGGCGATGGCTATTCGCGAAGCAGTACGAGATCTCGATCTGGAAACTCGGGCGGCCGTTCACACTGGCGAGGTGGAGGTCATTCCCGGCAACCTGCGTGGGTTGAGTGTCCACGAGACAGCTCGGATCCTGGCGCTGGCGGCGCCGGGCGACGTTCTCGTGTCCAGTACGACCCACGAGCTGGCAACCGGCTCTGGACTGCACTTCGAGGACCGGGGCACCCATCGGCTCAAGGGCGTTCCCGACGAACGGCGCGTGTTCGCCGTTGCCGCCGAGTCCCGCTGAGTCGCCCAGTCGGATCGCTCTGCATTCCGGAGCCGGTCAAGGGCGTCGAGAACGACGATCGGGAGCGGCATGCGAGGGATGCGCGGATGTTCGATTGCTTGAACGCGCACCGCAGACAGCAGCTCCTCGCAAGCTCGTGTCCCAGCGCGAATCGGCGTGCAAGCGGCGGCGCAGAGTACCTATCGATACGGACCCGCTCCGCGTCGGTGAGCCCCCGCGTCAGGTTCTGACCGAGCGCCGCCGCCCCCGCTGTGCGCGAGTGTGCGCGAATGACGCCAGGGACGGATGGCCGGAGGCTTATCTGGAGTCGGACGGGGAATCGGCGAGCACCACAACCTCACTGCCGTGCTGGTGCGCGGCGCGGGACTGGCTAAACCGGTGAGGCGGAGGGCGCGCTGGGCTACCTCGTGGGCGAAGCGGCCCGCCTACCGCGGGGTGAGATGGGGACCGGGGAGTGACCGCGGCGCCCGCCTTGGCGGTCTCGGCGAACCCGGACCCTGCGGCTCCTCAAACGGTCCAGGTCGGTCCAAGCGATGGAAGGCGCGCCTGGGGTTGGAAGCAGATCGACTCAATCGCGCGGGCTGAGGCTGTACGTCCCTGCCCAGTGCCACACGGTCGCATCGGCCGAATCCGCCGAGACATCGGCACGGGCTTGGAACCCGGTGAACTTTCCGGTCCCGCCCGAGAACGTGATCAGTCCGCTCCCCTGCGTAAGATCGAGTGCGACATGGCCGGCCGCGGTGTTGCCGGGCCCGGCGTCGAGGGAGATGTCACTGTCCAGCGAGGCAGCACCTGCCGCCGAAGCATAGACGACCTTCGAGCCGACCTCGATCGCCTCGACGTTCGAGGACGTGATCGTGCAGAAGTCACCGGCGAGGCCCTTGTACTCCGAGCACTCCTTCGTCACCTGGAGATCACCGCTTGTCCGGGGAGGGGGTGAGGCCTGCCATGGAGTCATCCTTCCAGCTTGCGTCCCTCGGGAATCCGAAGGTGCAGCAAGTATGCGTACCCGCTGTTCGGCGAGTCAACGGGAGGGAGGCCGACGCTCTATGGTCCAGTTTTCTGAGACTTGGCTTAGTGGTGAGCGCGGGGATCGAGCGAGAGGGCGCCTCGCGGCCGACCACTGGCATGTGGGTCGAGCGGTGGCTTAGCCTGGCGATCTGTCAGGTCGACTGCGATCTCCCGCTGTGGCAAAGACCACGAGCGCTCCGAAGGCTGCGATTGCGAGGGCCACCCCTAGCATCAGCCAGGTGTCGAAGCCGACTTCCATCGCCGGATCGACCAAGGCCACAAGGCCATTTCGCCCCAGAATGGTGGAGGGCACGACTCCTAATCCGACGAGGACCCATCCGACATCAGAGCGCCTACCGCGTGACCAGTAGAAAGCGGTCAGGAGTGCGGCGACCACGACTGCTATGGCCCACCCCATTTCGCGAAGGATGAGGGCGATGTAGCCGAGGAGCCCACCCAGCAGTACCGCCAGAATCGCTCCGGCAACCCTACTTCTCACCGTAGACACCCGACCCACACCAAGCTTGATACTGGAAGCCGAGGCTCTTCCGCCACGAGTACGAATAGGAGCAAGACCAGCCGCCGCTCGAGGTGCCCGTCACCGTACTCCAGTAGGAGTTGTAGTAGTCGTTTCCGCCACAGTCGAAGCCGCCCTTGTAGCCGAATCCCTGGTGTCCCTTGAGTGTGACGCTGGTGTAGCCGACGCCGCCGCTGGAGCGATAGAAGTAATGGTCGGACGAAACGGGATACCAACCAGGACCGCAGCTGAACGAGAGAGTCTTCCACTTGCCGCCGTCTTGCCCGGAGTAGGTTCGGAGGTACGGACTGCAGAAGCCTCCGCTGCATTTATTGAACTTGATCTCCGTCCAATACTCGTTCAGCAGGATCCCACAGCAATCCCACGATCGCTGCACGTTGTATGCGCCCCAACAGCAGCCGGAGCCACTTCCCTGCGTGGAGAATTCACCGGATGGCGGCGGCATCGTTTCGCTGATTGAGCTGAAGACATCGCTCGCATCAGCATCGGCGGGTATGAGCGCCTCCGCCGGGACAACTTCCACCCCCTTGTCTATCAGGTGACAGTCGGGCGAGAGTTCGAATGTGTGAACAGCGACGAATCCTTCGGGTGCTGCGGGCAGGTCTCCCTCGATCGACCCTGGCCCGCACCCATTCTCGCGAGGAGGCGGCGGCCGCCGTTACGCTTGGTAGCGCAGCCGACAGGATGAGTACGGATGCGAAGACCGTAGACAACGTCAGGCGCGACACCGCAAACCCTCCTCGGTCTGTGTCCCTGGACCGATCCCGTGAAGTCGTCCTAGCAAGAGTGTACTTCGATCAGTCGATCTATTGATGACCGGTTGGAGCGGCCATTGACCGTCGATCGGAGACGGCGGTGGTGGCGCTGCGTCCGACGCCACAAGACGACCTTCCGGGACGCAAACGGCTTGGCTGACGGCCCCACTTCGGGTCTTGCACCACATGGCGCCTGAGCGCCTGATTGCCTGTCAGGAGCGCGTTTTGACCGGCGTCGGTCCGGGGCGAAGCTCCCGGGCCTCGAATGGAGGCGCGCACCAGACATACCCTGAGCCGCTCGACGCCGCGTCACGCGTCGTCTAGCCAAGCCTCCCGCTCGGCGCGGACGGCAAGCTCCGTTCGGCTTGCGACGCCGGCCCGTTCGTAGAGCCGCGATAGGTGGGCCTCGACGCCCTTTCGGCTGATGCCGAGACGACCGGCGATCTCGTCGTTGGTTTGGCCCGACACCACGCCAACGACCACCTGTCGCTCCCGATCGCTCAGCGAGAACCCCTCATCCTTACTGGCAGCGACTGGCCCGAACACCGTCCCGCCCGCGGCAATGGTCCGGATGGCGGCGATGATCGTGTCGGTCGGCTCGGTTTCAGCAGATAGCCTGCAGCTCCCAGGCGTTGTGCCGTCGCGACGTACTGCGCGGTGGCGAACGACGAGAGGACCAGGCAGGCGGTCCCAGTGTTGGTCGCCCTTGCTTCCTCGATGAGCCTCAGGCCGCTGCCATCCGGTAGACGCACGTCGCACACCATGACCGCCGGTTCAAGGCGCCGAAGCGCCTCGCGGCCCTCGCTGAGGCGGGCGGCGGTGTGGACCTCGAACGCGTCGTTGCGATCGACCGCCTGACGCAAGGCGTCAAGGACGAGCGGGTGATCATCAACCAACAGCACACTGACGCTCACTGGTTGCTCCATTCCACGCTGATCGAGGTCCCAGATCCACCGGGAGCAGGAGAAACGGTCAGGGCCGCGCCGATGGCGGCGGCCCGCTCACGCATCGACGCCAGACCCAGTCGCCCGGCGCGCTCGGCCAGCGCCACCGACCGACGGTCGATCCCGCGGCCGTCATCGGTGATCGTGACGCGAACGTGTCGTCGCCCAATGGCGCCGCCGATCACGATCACCGAGGCGTGCGCATGGCGCTGTGCGTTTGTGAGCGCCTCCTGCACTATGCGGTAGACGGCCAGTTCCACGTCGGCCGGCGGGCGCGAGTCCGGATCGATGCGCGTCTGGACAACCAACTCTTCGAGGAGCGTCCCGGGATCGGAGCCCGACGTGCTGATCGACGCGGCCGCAAGCTATCGGACCCCTTGACAGTCGCAGTCCTATCGGCGTTACTTGTCAGAACAACTTGTACGGACATACGGACAGAGCGGTCCCGTGCACAGCTCCAAACCACCCAGGGTCATCATCGTGACCGGCGCGACGAGTGGCATCGGCCGAGCGGCTGCCGTGGCCCTTGCGCGCCGCGAATGGCACGTCATCGCATCGGGCCGCGACGCCGAGCGGGGCGATGCCGTCGCCGCGGAGATCTCGTCCGTTGGGACCGGCGAGTTCATCGCAGCTGACCTGTCGAAGCCCGATGAGCCGGAGCGCCTCGTTGCGGAGGTTGTCCGGCGCCATCAACGTCTCGATGGCCTTGTCAACGACGCCGGCATGCATACGCTCGCGGACACCGTCGAAACCAGGCCGGAGGACTGGGACGCAATTCTCGGCGTGAACCTGCGAGCGGCATTCCTGCTCTGCCGGGCGGCCATCCCGGTGATGGCCCGCTCGGGGGGCGGCGTGATCGTCAACGTGGCGAGCGAAGCCGGTCTCGCCGCGATCCCCCGCCAGGTCGCGTACAACGTATCGAAGGCGGGCATGCTGATGCTTACCCGCAGCATCGCCGTGGACCACGCAACACAGGCAATCCGCGCGGTTTCCGTGTGCCCAGGGGCGACCATGACCCCCCTCGTGCGCGAGGCGATCCGGTCGGCCCCCGATCCCGAAGCGCACGAGCGCAGCCTTGCGTTCAGTCGACCTGCGCGGCGGCTGGGAACCGTCGAAGAGATCGCCACTGCCATCGCGCTCGTGGCAAGCCCGGAGTTGGAGTTCATGACCGGCTCGGAGTTGGTCATCGATGGCGGCTTCACCGCCACGTGAACGGAGGAGGACAAAGGATGCACATCAAGTCGGACCGCAGCGCCACGGGTGGCATGCTGCTGATGGTCGCGCTGGTGCTCGCCGCCTGCAGCACCCCCGCCCAGTCTGCGCCGGCCGCCAGTGGCGACGCGACGCCGGGGGCGAGCGAAGGCGGCGGCGAAATCGAGAAGATCGTGATCGGCTGGACGCCGCCTGACATCACGGGCGTCTTTCAGACGGCGACGGATTTCTTCGAGTTGGCTGCCGCCCAGGCGGGTGAACACGGCATCGAGGTCGAGGTGATCTCGCGCTCGCCTGCCACACACGTGGACTTCGCCGACCAACTCGCCATCGTCGAGGATTTCATCACGCAAGGTGTCGATGTCATCGCCATCTCGCCGGCCGATACAGAGGCCATCAAGCCTGCGATCAAGCAGGCGAATGACGCCGGCATCCCGGTGATCTTGGTTAACCTGCTGGAGGAGCAGGAGGGAGTGGAGATCGCGTCGTATGTCGGGTTCGACAACACCGAAGCGGCAATGGTGTCTGGCTACGCGCTGCTCGACTATTTCGGCGGCCCTGGGGTGCTCGGAGACGGCGAGCAGGTCGAGGTCGCCGAGGACCAGTATCTCGATCTCGAGTGGTGGGAGTCGATCTATGAGGGGGTCGATCTCTCGGGCATCCAGGCGCGTGGGGTCATCATCGAAGGCATCGCCGGGACCTTCTTCTCGCAGACGCGAGTAGACGGGTTCAACACGGTCGTCGGACTGGCCGAGGGCGTCGAAATCCTCGCCGAGCCGATCGCCGCGGACTGGAATCGAGAGAAGGGCATTGCGGCGGCGGAGGACTTCCTGGCGCGATTCGGACCGGATGAGCTCGACTTTATCTGGGCCGCGTCGAACGAGATGGGCCTTGGCGCAATGCTCACCGCGGAGCGCGAGGGTCGTCTCGACGCGAGCGGCGGCTCGACGCCGCCGGAAGCCGGCAAAGTGTCGATCTTCACCAACGACGTGACGCCGGAGTCGACCGACGCCATCCGCGAGGGGCGCCTGATCGCGGAAACGCACCATGGGTTCCCCGAGTGGGGATGGTTCGGCACGGCCTTCGCGGTGCGTCTGGCATGCGGCCTCGACGTACCGCAGTTCGAGGACATCCGCCCACGAACGGTATGGGAGGGGAACGCCGACCAGTTCTATCCGCAACCGCTGCTGCCGGAGATTGACTGGGACGACATCCGGGCCAACTGCGCGCGCTGACGCGATCTCGTGTCGGTCCTTGAGCTTCGCGGGATCTCGAAGGCGTACCCGGGAACGGTAGCCCTCGCCGGCGTCGACCTCGATGTCGACGCCGGCGAGGTTCATGCCCTGCTCGGGGAGAACGGCGCCGGCAAGTCGACGTTGATGAAGGTTGTAGCGGGCGCCGTCCGCCCAGACGCCGGGTCGATGCGCATCGACGGTCGCGAGATACCGCTCGGGTCCCCCGCGGTCGCGCGCAGGCACGGCATCGGGATTGTGTTCCAGGAGCTGAGCCTCGTGCCCACGATGTCCGTGGGAGAGAACGTGATGCTCGGCCAATGGGAGGAGCGCCGCTTCGGCGGCGTCGACGTCAGCCGAACCATCGAGCGAGCGCGCGAATACCTGGCGCGCGTCGGCGTAGACGTAGCGCCCGAGCGTCGCGTGCGTCACCTCGGGATGGCCGAGCGCCAGCTCGTTGAGATCGCCAAGGCGCTCTCTCGCGAGGTGAAGGTCCTTCTCCTCGATGAACCCACCTCCGCCCTGTCGGAGCGCGAGTCGCACAGGCTCTTTCAGGTCGTGCGCGATCTCACGGCCCAGAACGTCGCCGTGATCTATGTCAGCCATCGTCTTCCGGAGGTTCTCGAGATCTCGAATCGGGTGACGGTCCTCCGCGACGGCAAGCTGGTGGGGTCGCTGGCCACCCCGCAGGCGTCCGAGGCCGAGCTCGCGCGGCTGATGGTCGGCACCGCGCTCGATCTCAATCGGCGCACCGCCGACAGTCGGTGGCCGGCCGACCACGGTCAGCCGGTCGTTCGTGCGCGCGGTCTCGCGCGCCCGCCGCGCCTCAAGCCCTTCGATCTGGACCTGCGCGCCGGCGAAATCGCCGCCGTCTTCGGCCTCGTCGGTGCGGGCCGTTCGCGTCTGGCGCGGACGCTTTTTGGTATCGAGCCCAGCACCCAGGGGTCGCTCGAGCTGTTCGGCAGGCCCGCCGTGGTGCGATCGCCGGCTGACGCGATCGCGCGCGGCGTCGGGTACGTTGGCGAGGATCGCGCGCTCGGCTTGGTTCCTCGGATGACGGTCGCCCAGAACATCACATTGGCGTCGCTTGCGCGCCTCGGGCGCCGAGGACTACTGGATCGCACCACGGAACGCGAGCTCGGCAGTCGCTATGTCCGCGAGCTCAATATCCGCACGCCCTCGCTCGAGCAGCCCGTCTCGGCGCTGTCAGGGGGCAATCAGCAGAAGATCCTGCTCGCGCGCTGCCTCTGTTCGGGCGCCCGGTTCCTCATCCTCGACGATCCGGTGCGCGGGGTCGACGTGGGGGCCAAGGAAGAAGTGTTCCGCATCATTCGAAGCCTCGCCGACGACGGAGGGACGATCCTGTATCTGACGTCGGAGCTGCGCGAGGCGCGTGCCCTCGGTCATCGCGTGCTGGTCATGGCAGGTGGTGGAGTCGTGGCTGGGTTGCCACCCAGCGCCAGCGAGGACGAGATCATGACCCTCGCCGGAGGTGCACGTGTCTGATCCCGGCTTCCGGCCCATCACGGATCGAATCCAGGCGCGTGCGGCGAAGGTGCTGCTCGGATCGGGCGGTCTGGGCGGCGCCATCTTCATCCTGCTCGTGCTGATCCTCGTCTTCGCCGTAGCGGCACCGGGATTCATGGGGACCGGCAACCTGCTCAACATCCTTCGCCAGTACTCGGTGTCCCTCATCCTGGCCGTCGGCCAGACCCTCGTCATCATTTGCGCCGGGATCGATCTCTCGGTCGCGGCGGTGGCAGCGCTTGCAGGCAGCGTCATGGGAGTGGCATACGCGCACCTTGGACTCCCCGCGCCGGTCGCCATCGGGCTGGGACTCGCTTCGGGCTTCCTGGTCGGCGCGTTCAACGGTCTCGTGATTACCAAGTGGCGGGTCCCGGACATCATCGCGACGCTGGGGACACTCACCGCGGTCCGCGGTATCGCGCTCCTCGTGACCGGCGGCCTGCCGGTCCCGGATTTCTCGCAGGTCGTCGAGGGTCGCCGCATGCCGCCAGAGGTGACCCTCTTCGGCTCCGGCGACGTCTATGGCTTCCCCTTGATCATCGTCGTGGCCGCTGCTTGCGTGCTCATCGGCTGGTTCATCCTCAACCGGATGAAGCTCGGGCGCGCCATCATCGCCGTGGGCGGCAACCGCGAAGCGGCCCGGGTCTCCGGCATCGATGTCGACCGCACCAGGTTCTGGGTGTACGTCATCTCGGCGACGCTGGCGGCGGTCGGCGGGATGTTGCTCGCCGGCCGGCTCACGTCGGCGAACGCGCTCATGGCCAACCTCATGGAGCTCGACACGATCGCTGCGGTGGTCATCGGTGGCACGGCGCTGTTCGGCGGCGAGGGACGGGTGAGCGGCACGGTCATCGGCATCTTCATCATCGGAGTTCTCGCCAACGGCTTGAACATCCTTGGCCTGTCAGACTTCTGGCAGCGCGTCGTGACCGGGCTCATCATCATCATCGTCGTGGCGATCGACCAGTGGCGGCGCCGGGTCGGCGCACGGGAATCGACATGAGCGAGCTTGGCGTCGCCCTCATCGGAGCCGGCCGAGCCGGCCTGGTCCACGGGCGAAACTTCGCAGCGGGGATCCGAGAAGCGAGGCTGCTGGCGATCGCAGATCCGGATACCGAGCAGCGAGCGGCGGCGACCGCCGAGCTGGGCGTCGATCTGAGCTTCGCCGACCCGCTGGCGGCGGCTACGCACGATGCCATCGACGCGGTTGTCATCGCCAGCCCCACGTTCGCACACCACGACGTCGCGCTCGCAGCGCTCGAGGCGGGAAAGCACGTCCTGTGCGAGAAGCCCATCGCCTCGACGCTGCAGGATGCGGTGGCGATGGCCGACGCTGCAGAGCGCTCCGGCCGGACCTTCCTCATGGGCTTCATGCGGCGCTTCGATGCCCGCTTCCGGCGCGTCGCCGAGCGCATCGCGGCGGGAGACATCGGTGAACCGCTGTACGTGCGCTCGACCGGCCGCGGACCTGGCCTGCCGCCCGAATGGGCGTGGGACCCGGAGAGCTCCGGCGGACTCATCGCCGAGGTGAACTCGCACGACATCGACTGCATCCGCTGGCTCTCAGGCCAGGAGGCGACCCGCGTCTACGCCGTCGGTCGCGCCGGCAAGCGTCCCGACCTGGCGGCCTCCCACCCGGGCTTCGTGGACCTTGTGGCGGCCACGATCGAGCTGTCGGCGGGTGCCGTCGCCCACCTCGACGGCGCCTGTCCGTCGGGGTACGGCTACGACGCGCGTGTCGAGGTCTACGGAACGGAGGGCACGATCCTGGTTGGCGGGCCTACCGAGGCGACCGCCATGCTCGTACGAAGCGGCGCGGCCGTCACCGATGCCGTTCGATCGTGGCGCACGCTCTTCAGCGACGCCTATCGTGAGGAGGATCGCCACTTCATCGCCGCTGCCCTCGGGCAGGAAGAGCCGCGAACGTGCGCGCGGGACGGAGTGGAGGCGCTGCGCGTCGTTATCGCGGCGAACCGCTCGATGCAGACCGGGCAACCGGTATCCATCGACGAGGTCGCGTCGTGAGAGCGGCCCGGATCGTCGGCCCGGGCGTGGCTGAGGTGGCCGAGCTGCCTGACCCGACCCCTGCCGCTAACGAGGTCATCATCGAGGTCGCGTTCGCCGCAGTGTGCAGCACCGACCGCAGGCTCGTGCGCCGTGGAGAGCTTGTCGGGCGGATTCCCGGCCACGAAATCTCGGGCCGCCTGGGTGACGGCACGCTCGTTGGCGTTCATCCGGACACGGGCTGCGGTCGCTGCCCATGGTGCGATGCAGGTCAGACGAATCGGTGTGCGCAGCGCCGCTCGGTTGGAATCGACCGGGACGGCGGCTTCGCCGAGAGGGTCGTCGTGCCTGCGGCGCACGTGATTCCCGTCGATGGTGTGCCTGCGGAGCTCGTGCCGCTGCTCGAGCCGCTCGCCTGCACGCTGCACGCCGCGACTCGCCTGCGGGCCGAGGCGGGGGAATCTGCCGTCGTCGTCGGTGGCGGGGCGATGGGGATCTTCGCGATGTGGGCGCTCCAAGCGCGCGGCCTGCGCGTCTTCGTTCGCCAGCGCAGCCCACAGCGACGGCGCCAAGCCCAGGAGCTCGGTGCGACCGGCGTCATCGAGGCATCCGACGACGTGAGCGCCATCATGGACATGCCGCCGGACGTCGTCGTCGTCACGGCACCCGGTGCCGAGTCGCTCGCGTGGGCGCTGACGCACGTTGCGGAGGGGGGTCGGGTGCACGCGTTTGCCGGCAGCCCTGACGGCGCACCGGTGGACGCGAACATCATCCACTACCGACATCTCGACCTCGTCGGCAGCACCGGCTCGGGTCTTGTCGACTATCGCGATGCACTCGAACTGGTTCGCTCCGGCGCCATCGACCTCGCGCGACTGCCGAGGACGGAGATCGACCTGGAGGGTCTCCCGGCCGCCATTGCGGCGCCGCACTTCGGCGCCGCACTTCGCACCGTCGTTCGTCTCAGGAGGCAGGCCGCATGATCCCGAACATGGAGCCGTTCACGAGATCGATCGACCTGCTGTCCGGCGCGATCGCCATGGACGCGGTGGTCGGGGACCGACGCGTCGCGGATCTGCACGGCTACTACCTCGACGACTCTGGTGCCGAGCCAGATCGAATCATCTACCGCGTTTACGCCGTACCGGTTCCGGAGGCCAACAGCGAACTCCAATGCTCGACGACGGTGATCGAGCCCGGCCGCATCGGCCGTGAATACCACATGACCAAGGGGCACTTCCATGCGCATCGGGACCGATCGGAGGTCTACCTCGGCCTTGCGGGCGATGGGTTGCTCATTCTTGCCACCGAGGACGGACGCCATCGGGTCGAGCCGATCCGCAAAGGGAGCCTGTCCTACGTGCCCGGCGGCTGGGCGCACCGGAGCGTCAACATCGGCGATGAGCCGCTCGCGTTCTTCGCGGTCTATGTCGGAGATGCGGGCCACGACTACGCGACCGTGGCGGAGCACGGGTTCCCGGTGCGCGTGATCGAGGGGGACGACGGGGCTCCGCTGGTCAAGGAGCACCCAGGACATCGGCGCTGAGGTACAGCCATGCCAGTCTTCGTCGGATGCGACCTCGGAACGATGGGGAGTAAGGCCGCGGTGGTCGGGGATGACGGAACGATCCTGGGTGCGGCGCTGGAGGAGGTTCATCTGCATCGACCGCGAGCCGGTTGGGTCGAGCAGGATCCGCTTGAGATCGAGGCGTCTGCCCACCGGGTGATCCGCCGCGCGCTGGATGAGTCGGGGGAGCGCGGGGAGATCGCTGGCATCGCGTTCAGTGGCCAGATGTCGGGCATCGGGACGATCGGCGCCGGCTTCGAGCCCGTCACGCACTACGACTCCTGGCTGGATACCCGCTGCGAGCCGTACATCGACCGAATGGCGGAGTGGGCAGGACGCGTCGTGGAGCTGTCCGGCTGCCCGCCGACCTACTCGCACGGTCCGAAGATGCTGTGGTGGCGGCACGAGCGCCCCGACGCGTATGCGGAGATCGAGCGTTTCGTTCCGATCGGCTCGTTCGTCGCCGCGCGTCTGGCCGGCCTTCAGGTCGCCGACGCCTTCATGGATCGGACGTACCTCCATTTCACCAACCTCGCCGACACCGCCAGCGGTCGGTGGTCAGATGAGTTGATCGCGCTCTTCGAGGTCGATCCGGCGCGGTTGCCCCGTCTCGTCGAACCGGTCGACGTCATCGGTGAGGTGACCGCCGAGGCGAGCTCCGCGAGCGGCCTGCCGCGCGGCACGCCGATCGCGGCCGGCGCCGGAGATACCGCGGCCTCGGCGCTGGGGGCGGCGGTCGTCCGTCCCGGACAGGCCTTCGACGCGGCCGGAACGGCCAGTGTGTTCGGCATCTGCGTCGACGGCTTCCGCCCCGATACCGCGGCGCGGACGCTGATGGCCACGCGGGGCGTCGCGCCCGGCACATTCGTCAACCTCGCGTTCGTCAACGGCGGCGGACTCGCCCTGCGCTGGTTTCGCGACGAGATCGCGTCGGACCTCGCCTCGGAGCCGGACGCCTACGCAACCCTCGATGCGCTGGCCGCGAGCGTCCCTCCGGGGAGCGAGGGCCTGCTCTGGTTCCCGCACTTTCAGGGGCGGGTGCTGCCGCCGCAGCCTCATGCTCGCGGCAGCTGGGTGGGCCTCACGTCGAGACACACCCGGGGCCATCTCTTCCGGTCACTGCTCGAGGGGATCGCCTTCGAGTACGCCGAGTGGGCACGGCTGGCGGCTGAGGCGGGCAGCGGTGACCTGCGCGAAACGCGGGCGATCGGTGGCGGTGCGGCGAGTGCGTTGTGGAACCAGATCAAGGCGGACGTGCTGGGCATCGACTGGATTCCGGTCGTGACGCAGGAGTGCGGCGTCCTGGGCGACGCAATCATCGCCGCCGCCGCCACCGGGCACGTGCGCGATGTGGCCTCGGCGGCAGACTCGTGGCAGAGAGCCGGCACGGCTGTTCGGCCTGATGCCGAACGCCACGCAATCTATGACCAGCTGCGCGGCGCCTACCGGGCACTGGGCGACGCGCTCACGCCGGTCTTCCGCGCGATGGCAGACGCGCCGCAGGGCGCATCGGTCGAGGAACGGAGCTGAACGTCATGCGAGTCACGGTTTTCGACATCGTCAACGGCGAGATCAGCGCCAACGTCCGTGAGGCACCGGAATTGGATCCGGTGCCTCACCTCGACGGGCAGCCGCTCCACGGGGTGGGCGTCTACCGCATCGAGGATCGCGGCGAAGTCGAGCTTCAGCTGGTCGAGATCGCCGCCGGCGGCGGCTACGTCATGCACTCCAGTCCCAAGCTCGCCTTTTGTCTCATTGTTCGCGGGCGCGGCACGCTGGGGCTTCCCACCGGGCGCGCCCTCGACTATGTAGGCCCCGAGACCTACGTCTTCCATCCCGGCACGTTGCATGACTGGCACGACATCGAGGAGGACACGCTCCTGGCGGTGGCGATCGTCCCCGATGGCGTGACCCCCGACATGGCTGTTCGGAGCGACGGTGATTCGGATGGCTGATCAGGCACGATCACCCGGACGATTACGACAGATCGACCGCACCGCGCCGACGCCGCTCTATCACCAGCTCGAGCAGATCATCCGCGCCGAGATCGACGCGGGGCTGTATCGACCCGGCGACCTCCTCCCGTCGGAGAACGAGATCTGCGCCACGTACCATGTATCGCGCAGCGTGACGCGCCAGACGCTCCGCAACCTCGCGCACGCTGGCTTCATCCGCACCGTGCGCGGTCGCGGCAGCTTCGTCGCCGAAAAGAAGCTCTCCGAGCGCTTCGTCCAGCGCGCCAGCGGTTTCTACGACGACGTGACGCGCATGGGGCTCGAGGTCGGCACCCGCGTCCTGCGGCAGGAGATCACCGAGGTACCGCTGGAGGTGGGGGAGTTCTTGGGCGTCACCCACGCGATCCGCATCGATCGTGTGCGCTCGGTCGCTGGCCGCGTGCTCGCGTACGTGGTTACGTACCTGCCGCGCGAGCGATGCCCGGGCCTCGAGACTTTCGACCTCACGGATCGATCGCTCTATGCGCACCTTCGGAGCGCGTATGGCCTGCGAGTCCACTCCGGCGAGCGCACCGTTGAGGCCGTGCCCGCCGAGGGCGAGGTCGCCCACCACCTGGAGGTCGCCCAGGGCACGCCACTCCTGCTCCTGCGAAGTGCGGGCCGAACACACGACGGGGCGCCGCTCGAGTGGTTCGAGGCGTGGCATCGGGCCGATCGGACGCGCTTCGCGGTGGAGATGGTCCCTGGCGAGCCGACGCTCCCATTCCAGCCGACCGTGGTTCCGTTGCTCGGGGGAGATCGTGCGCCGATACGGGTCGACCGCCGCGGGTCGGGCCCTGGCGTGGACGTTTGGTCGACGCCATTCGGTGCGCGGCTGCGGACCGACCGGATCGTCGCCGTCGTTCGCGCGCCTCGCTACGCTGATGGTCGCGTCATCGCGGGCGCTCTCGCTGAGGGCGGTGTCGGTCTCGTCGAGTTCACGCTGACCGGAGAGAACGCACTGGAGGCGATCGAGCAGGCGCGAGCGCTCGGAGACGTCGTCGTGGGCGCGGGGTCAGTCCTCGACGCTGGATCGGCTCGCCTGGCGATCGAGGCCGGCGCGCAGTTCCTCGTCTGCCCGGCCTTGGTGCCGGAGGTGGCGTCTGCGGGTGCCGCTGTGCCGGTCATCCTCGCCGGTCAGACGCCGTCCGAGCTCCTGGCCGCCTATCGGCTCACGGGCGGCCCCGTCAAGCTCTTTCCTGCGTCCCTCGGCGGTCCCGCCTACGTGCGCGCGGTGGCGGCACCCATGCCCCACGTGCCGCTCATGCCGTCGGGCGGCGTCGACGCTTCGAACATCGCCGCGTATCTCGAGGCCGGCGCCGTGGCGGTGAACGTGGGGGGGCCACTGTGTCCGCCCGACGCGGTGGCTGCCGGCGATGCTCGGGAGCTCGCTCGTCGCGCGACGGCACTTCGTGCCGTCATCGACGAGGTGCCGCGTGGATAAGGACCGGACCGTCCTCGTTACGACGCGGTCGTTCGGCGGCGGCGAGAAGGATCCAGAGGCTCTGCTTCGCGCCGAGGGCCTGAACGTCGTCCGCGGCGATCCGGGCCATGAGTTGGTCGCGCTCCTGCCGCACCTCGCCCGCGCCGAGGGATGGATCGCCGGCACCGCTCCGATCGGCGCAGAGCATCTCGACGCAGCGCCGATGTTGAGGATCGTGGCCCGCTACGGGGTCGGCGTCGACAGCGTCGACCTCGACGCCGCTCGTCGCCGAGGCGTGATCGTCACCAACACCCCCGGTGCCAACGCCGAGGCCGTCGCCGACTTGACCATCGGGCTGGCACTTGCCGCCCTGCGCGGCATCGTCGAGGGTGACCGTGCAGTGCGGGCGGGCCATTGGTCCGGCAAGGTAGGGCGCGAGCTCGGCGAGTGCACGGTCGGGATCGTCGGCTACGGCCGGATCGGTCGGGCCGTCCACCGGCGTCTCAACGGCTTCGGGTCGCGAGTGGTGGCGCACGATCCATATGCGGTTGACGTCGACATCCCGCTCGTTTCGCTCGCGGAGCTGGTCCGTGTGGCCGACATCGTCACGCTCCACGCCCCCGCGACGCCCAGGCCCCTCATCGACGGCACGCTGCTCACGGCCATGAGACCCGGCGCCATCCTCGTGAACACGGCGCGCGCGGCGCTCATCGACGAGGCCGCCGTCGCGGAGCTGCTGCGCACGGGCCGGCTCGGAGCGCTGGCGACCGACGTCCTCAGCACGGAAGACCATGGCCGGAGCCCGCTCCTCGACGCGCCGAATGTCATTGTCACGCCGCATATCGCAGGGCAGAGTGTTCAGGCCGTCGACCGAATGGGGATGAGCGCCGCACGTGAGTGCGTGCGGGTCCTCGTGCGCGGCGAGGCTCCGGAGCATCCGGTCAGCGCAGGAGCCTCGGCGTGACGCGGACTGCCGACACCCTCGCCTTCGTCGGCGTGACCGCGACGCGCAGCTCGATCAACCGTCTCTTCCCGCAGTGGGCCAGCGCCCTTGGCATCACCGGTACGGTGCTCGAGCCCATCGACTTGCCGCTCGACACCGATCCGGCAGCCTACCGGGCGGTGATCGCCGATCTTCGCGACGACACCTGCGTACGCGGTGCGCTCGTCACCACGCACAAGGTCCGCATCCTCGACGCGGCAAGCAATCTCTTCGACGAGCTTGACGAGCACGCGCGACTTCTCGGCGAGGTGTCGTGCATCTCGAAACGCGACGGACGGTTCATCGGGCAGGCGAAGGACGTGATCACCGGCGGACGAGCGCTCGACGCGTTCGTGCCTCCCGGGCACTTTGCGTCAGGCGCAGAGGTTCTGTGCTTCGGGGCGGGCGGCGCCGGCCTAGCGATCGCCGTCCATCTTCTTGCGGAGCGACCCGCGGCGGACCGCCCTCGACGCGTGGCGCTCGTGAATCGGACAGCGCCTAGGCTTGACGCCTGCCGATCGGTCTTCGAGTGGCTCGGCGTCGCCGATCGCGTCGAGCTCGTCTGCAACGAGGTCCCGGAGAAGAACGATCGACGCATGGCCGCGCTGCCTGGCGGATCGCTCGTCATCAACGCCACCGGCATGGGAAAGGACCGTCCGGGCTCACCGCTCACCGACGCCGCACGGTTCCCCGAGGGTGGCATCGCGTGGGAGCTCAACTATCGCGGCAAGCTTCGGTTCCTCGAGCAGGCTTCGAGGCAGCGTGCGCAGCTCGAGGCGGTGGAGGATGGCTGGCGCTACTTCGTCCATGGGTGGAGCGAGGTGATCGGGGAGGTCTTCGGAATCCGGATCGACAGGGCGATGCTCAGGCGGCTGTCGGTGATCGCAAAGGCCGAACGCCTGTGACGCCATCATTCGTCCGGACCGTGACGGGCGACATACCCGCTGGATCGCTCGGGCGCACCGACTACCACGAGCACCTCCTCCAGAGTAGTTCTCTGATGCGTGGCGACGAGTTGGATGACGTGGCCCGCTCCACTCACGAAGCGACCGCGCTCCGGTCGGCGGGAATCGATGCTCTCGTCGAGCTAACCCCCATCGGCCTCGGCAGGCGTCCGGAGGGCCTGCGAGACATCGCCACGCGGTCAGGCATGACGATCGTCGCGAGCACAGGCGTGCATCAAGAGGCGCATTACCCGGACAGGCATTGGCTTCGCGAGATGACCGCGGACGACTTGGCGGAGCGCTTCGTTGGTGACCTCATGGAGGGCATGAACGCCGATGACCGATCGTCGACTCCGCCACCGGCGACCGATGTGCGTGCCGGTGTAATCAAGGTCGGCATTGGCTACTGGCACATATCGACGTTCGAGCGCAACGTGTTGGCGGCGGCGGGCGCTGCGCACCGACGAACCGGCGCGCCGGTCGTTTGCCATCTTGAGCAGGGAACGGCGGGCTTCGAGGTCGCAGCGCTCCTCGAAGAGGAAGGCGTCCCGCGCCACCGACTCGCGCTCGCCCACGTCGACCGCAACCCCGACGCGGAGCTCCACCTCGAGCTCGCCGCCTCGGGAGTGTACCTGGGCTATGACGGAGCGGGACGGGCGAAGTACTGGCCAGACTCCATCCTCATTGAGTGCCTTCTTGCAGTTGCGCGGGGCGGAGCTGCCGACCGCATTCTGCTCGGTGGGGACGTCGCGCGGCGCTCCTCGTTCGCGTCCTATGGGGGGCTCCCGGGGATGGCATACCTTCCGACCCGCTTCATTCCGCGCCTCACCGCAGCTGCCGGTCCGGCCCTCCTCGATGCCGTGCTCGTGACGAATCCCGCACGCCTGTTGGCGTGGCCGGCGTAGTTCTGCGTGATGGACGACCAGCCATGGCCTGCCGGCTTCGGTCGCGCCTCGCGGACCGGGCGGGATGCGTAGCGAGGCTTGAGGTGGGGATTCGGGAATGCAGCTAGCCGCCAATGCAGGATCGAGCGCCGATTTCGACCGGGCTTCAATCCTGCCTCACCGATGGGACGCGACATCCGTGATCACCTGACTGCGTATAAGGATATCGAGAGGCAGCCCACTCATGTGCGGCCAAGCCAGTACAAGGTCGAATGGGACAGCCACGCCTCGGGGCGCCCAACCTATACAATCCCCTCAGGAGCCGCCAGCGCGTGGGCACCTGATTCTTTCCGTTTTCGCGCGTGGGCACCTGACTCCCTTCCGGGCTGGGCACCTGACTCACCGGAAAACCGAACATGCGAGGACGAGGCGTGGGCCGAGTCTGAGCACGAATCTTGGCTGAGGACGGCCGCTGCGGGCCTCCGGGCGGCACTTGACTCTGGATCAGGAGATCGAAGGTTCGAATCCTTCCGCCCCAGCCAGTCTCAGACCCCCGGCCGATCCCGCCGAGATTCCGCTCTCCTACGTCGTCATGTGGGCTCGATCACCTCGTCAACGTCGGTGATCGGGTCCGCGGGTGACTTCTCGAGGCGCGCCAGGAAGACCAGCGGCAGCGCGACCAGCTGCACCCCGGCCGAGATCAGGTACGAGGCCGCGTAGCCGCCGCCATCTGCGACGCGGCCCAGCACGGGCTGCGCCACCACGCCGCCCGCGGATCCCATCAGCGAGTCGAAGGACAGCACCGTGGCGCGCTGCTCGGAGGGGATGACGTCGTTCAGGAAGGCCGATCGCATTGGCCTCGTCACAGCGCCGATGAGGGACCAGGCTGCCAGAAGTGCCAGGGCCACCATGAAGCCCGGCTTGAGACCCAGCACCGCCAGGAAGGCGACGCCCAGCACGCCGCCGATCAGCAGCGCATCGGTCCGGCGCCGGAACAGCCGACGGACGTAGGGCACCAGGAGCCCCCCGGCGATCTGCACCCCGGCGAAGATCGCCGCGGCCAGGCCCGCGATGCTGTAGGCGGTTGGGTCCCCGTACAGCTCCAGCAGGTAGGGCTGCGCGGCGTAGAAGATGTAGATGCCGGTGCCGGCCGTGAATGGGACCGCCAGCATCAGCCAGCGCACCGGCGGGTTGCGCAGGCCGCCATCGATGGACCCCCTGAGGACGTTGCGGACGGCGGTGACCGCGCTCGCATCGCTGTCCGGCGAGAAGCCGATGTCCCGCATGAAGCGCCAGGCCACCAGCAGGGTCACACCGAACATCGCCGCGCGGATGATGTATGGAACGCCCAGGTTGGTGAGCTGGGCGACGAGCCCGCCCGCGACCGTGCCACCCAGCATGGCCGCTCCGGTCACCGTCTGCGCCCGACCGAAGACATGTTCCAGGTGGCCCTGGAATCCGGTGCCGTGCAGAGCGTCGACCAGCCAGGCTTCGGTGGCGCCCGAGAAGAAGGTGAATCCCAGGCCCAGCAGGATGGAGGCAATCGCCCAGCCCCACAGCGGAGCGTGGATCTGCCACATCACGAGGTAGAGAAGCGTTGAGACCAGGAGCGTGGCGGCGCCCAGCAGGTACGAGAAGCGGCGGCCGCGCGTGTCCGCAAACACGCCGGTAGGGATCTCGAAGATGACCATCCCCAGGGTGAAGAAGGCATTGGCCGCGAACGCCTCGGCATTGTTAAGTCCGGCATCGAGCAGGAAGATGGTGTTGATGCCCCAGATGAACGACGAGGCGAGCGTGCTCAGCAGGGTCAGGGTCAAGTAGGTGCGCTCGACGGCTCGTGCATGCTCGTTGGGGGCGGGCTCGGGCGCCATGCGGGGACTCTACCCGTCGCCGGTCAGGGGCGCCTCCGGCGTACCACGAGCGTCGCCAGCCCGCCGCTTGCCAGCGCGACTAGACCCAGGACCGCGGACTCGCGCAGGACCCAGATGCCGTACTCGGTGCCCGGAATCCCGATCGCAACCTCCGTGAATCCTTCTGGCATTCCCCCATCCGGCACGAAGACGTCGCCGTACCGGTTGTAGAAGTCATTCATCGTGATCACCTCGCCGGTGGCATCGTCCCGGTAGGCCACGTCGAAGATGCGAGGCCCCTCGCCAAACGGCCCGAATCGGCTGCTCTCGTCGATGAGGATCGGCTGGGCCTCCGCGGTCATCCAGGCATCCATGCCGATCGACAGCCCCACAAACAGCGCCAGCGTGACGGCGCCGGCCAGCAGGAGCGCAGGCAGCTGCCGGGGCACCATGGCACCGACCGCGATTCCGAGCAACAGGACGGCGAGCGCCCGTACCGGCAGCATCCAGCCTCTAGCAGTGTGATCCGCGAAGCCCGGGTTGGCGGCGAGGTCCGCGAAGGGGTTCGTCCGTGTCACGAACTCGCTGCCGATGCCGACCGCCGTCGCGAGGACGATCACCACGACCACCAGCGGAAGGACGCGCTGGATCAGCCAGCGAGAGCGGGATCGGCTGAGCGTCCAGGCGATCCCCGCCGTCCGTCCCTCGATCTCGCGAGCCACGACCGGGACCCCCAGGAACAGGCCCAGGGCGAACGGCGTGAGGAACGCGCCGATCCTGGCGAAGCCGCCCCACCCAGAGAAGTCATTCAGGCTGGGAGAGGTCGCGCAGTTGGTGTCAGTCCCCGACGCCTGGTAGCACGCGTCGAAGGCGGCCCGCGCCTCGCTCGCCCCCTTGGCGATCAGCACCGAGGCCACTACGAGGAGGACCGCGGCCGCAACGAAGAGCAGCAGCTCGAGGCGCTGCATCTTGAAGGCAAGGCGCCAGCCGCGGAGCGTCATCCAGGCCTCCGACGCGCGACCACCGCTGCGCTGACGAGGCCCAGCAGTAGCGCCGTGGCACCAACGACCGCCGACTCACGCAGGACGATTTGCGGGTAGAGCCGCCCCGGCACGATCAGCCCACGGTCCCGGCCAATCATCCTCTCCGGATGGCCAACGTCTTCCTCGCGGGCAAAGATCATGTCGTCCTGGAACCACTCGGCCGAGAGGCCGCGTCGCTGGAGCTCGCCGTAATCGATCAACTCACCGCTCGGCAGCTCCACGCGCTGGCCCAGGTACCGGCCACCCGCGAGATCCGCGCCGTAGGCCTGCACGATGGCATCCGTCTCCATCCATCGGTCCATGCCGAAGCTGATGGCGGTGAAGATCAGCACCGATGCAAAGGCCGCCACCAGGAGCGCGGGCAGGACGCGCCCGAGCATGGCACCCAGCAGCACTCCGATCCCCAGCGATGCCAGCCCGCGCACCACGATGAGCCCGCCACGACGCCCGTACCAGGCGAAGTCGTCATCGAGGTGCCTGTTTGGCATCTGTGCGGAGGCCAGCACCTCGCTGGCGATCGCCACGACGAGGAGCAGCACGATCATGACGAGGGCCGCGAACGCGACGCGCCACGCCAGCCACCTCGCCCGGGATTGACTCAACGTCCAGGCCACGCCGGCGGTTCGCTGCTCGATCTCGCGCGAGACGAGCGGAACGCCCAGCACCAGGCCAATCCCGAACGGGGCGGCCCAGCCCAGGTAGGAGAGCAATTCGGCTCGGCTGCTCAGCTCGTAGAACGGCTGGGGGGACTGCTCGCAGGCCGCGACATAGGTCGTGGGGTCGAGGCACGCCGGCTCGGTGGCAGCCAGCGTCCGCAGCTGCCAGGTGAACCACAGCATCGCCGCCGCGAGCAGGGCAGTCCCAGCCACCGACGCGAGAACCTCCCAGCGGTTCAGCCGAAACGAAAGGGCCAGCCACGAGCCGATCCTCAGCACGCAACGGCCTCATCGGGGCGCGCACGGCCCGAGGCCAGGTAGCCGAGCACCACCTCCTCGAGGGACGCCGGGCGCAGGTTTGCCGCCCGGCCGGAGCGGAACGCGAGCCGTGCCAAGGCCATCGGTCTGCTCACTCGGGCCGCCGACGCTGAACGACCGCTGCCGCGACGCCGCCGACCAGCACCGTCGCGCCGACCAGCACCGCGGACTCGCGGGCGAGGACCTCGAAGTACCGCGAGCCGGCGATGCCGTAGAACACGCCCTGGGGCAGGACCGAGGACGGAGGCAGGTTGGGACTGTACTCCTCGTATACCGCCATCAGCATCGCCTCGGCCTCGTCGTTGGTGATCGGCGTGCCGTCGGGCGCTCGGTACGCATGCCCCGTCTGAAATGGCTGCCCGCCCTCAAAGTTCTCTCCGGAGAGCGTGAGTTCAGTCGGCGCGACTCCGTACGGCGGTAGGGACCCGACCGCGGTCGAGAGTCCCACGGCCAGCGCGATGCCGATCAGCAGGGACGGCAGCAGCCGCCCGATCACCGCACCAAGGGCGACGGCCACGACGAGCATCAGTCCGGCGCGGGTCATCAGCGAGATGCCGCGCCCTCCGTGCTGGGCGAAGCCGAGGTCGCTGCCCGGTGCGTGGACACCCGCCAGCCCCTCGGCGGCAAAGGCCAGGACGCCGATCGGCACCATGCCGATGACGAGCACCGACCCCGCCCGCCATGCGAGCCACTTCAGGCGCGAACCCGCCAGCGGCCACGCGATCATCGCGGTCCGCGGCTCGATTTCCTGCGTCAGCACCGGCACTCCGAGCACGAGCGGGACGGCGTACATCGCGACGCCGATCGCCAGCTGGGTCATCATCGCTGTCTCGCCGAGGGGCGACCCGAACAGGTGGATGACCCCGCACCCATCCGGCGCAGCGGACGTCTCGCATTCCGCGAGCATCGACGGCAAGTTCATCGTCAGCCACGCCGCTGTCCCCGCCAGCCCGAGGCACACGAACGCCGCAAAGCCGATGGGCGACCGCTGGAGTCTGAAGGCGAGGCGCGCCCACGTCATCGGTCGCGCCCCTGCCTCACGCGGCCGCCTCGCCCGGCTTGCCACGGCCCGAGGCCAGGTAGCCGAGCACGACCTCTTCGAGCGACGCGGGGCGAAGGTTCTCTCCCTCAGAACGGGTTGATCCTCGCATCAGGGTCAGGCGCTCACCTGCGGGGCCACCGAACGAGCCAATCACCTCGCCATCGCCTGTTGCGGCGCCATCGGTCGCCATCCAGTGGGTCGCCTTGGCGTCTGCCACCGTGTCGTGCAGCAGGATCTTGCCCACGCCCAGCACCACCAGCCTGTCGCACGCCTGTTCCACGTCGGTGACGATGTGGCTCGAGAGGAGCGCGGTGGCGCCGTCGGAACGGACCGCATCGGTCAGGACGTGCAGGAACTCGCGCCGTGCCAGAGGGTCGAGGCTGGCCAGTGGCTCGTCGAGAAGGAGGATCCTGGCACGTGTGCCGAGAGCCAGGGCGAGCGCCACCTGCGCCTGCTGGCCGCCAGAGAGTGACTTCGCCCCCTGATCGGGAGGAATGCCGAGCTGATCCAGCCGCAGCCGGGCATAGTGCTGATCGAAATCGGGACGCAGCTGAACGGCCAGGTCCAGGTGGTCGTCGACGCTCAGCCCGTCGTACAGCGCCGGCGACTGCGGGACGTAGCCGACCTGCCCAAGCACTGCGGAGCGGTCCTTCCACGGATCGATGCCGGCCACCCTCACGCCGCCGCGCGTCGGACGCTCGAAGCCGATCCAGGTCTTGATCAGCGTTGACTTGCCCGCAGCGTTCGGCCCGACCAGCGCGGTGATGCCCCCCTCCGGAATGGAGAGGTCGATCCCCGTCAGCGCCCACGTGCGACGTCCGTACCGCTTGGCGAGGTCGTGCGCCTCCAGTACGGGCTCTGTGCTCATGACTCGTCGCTCGGAACTGGCGCATCCTCGCTCGCCTCGCGCGCAGGTCGCGCCGCATAGAGGATCAGAGCTCCAAGGCCGATCGCCACCGCCGGACCGACCCACTCCATCGGGATGTCGCCGACGCCACCCGAGAGGAGCACCAGGCCGAGGCCGAGCACCGCGAGCCCCGCCACGAGCGAGAGCAGATCGGCCGGATGGCGCGTCACCAGTTGATCCTCGAGTCGGTCACGAACACCTGGCCGATACCCATTTCGAGATCCAGGATGTAGCTGATCGGGTTGAAATGGTGGCGAACATAGCTGCTGTCAAGGCTCGTGCCGACGTCCTGTGAGCCGAGGACCACCGAGTCGCCCGCCCCGACCCGGGTGCGCAGCTCGACCGTTGCATTTTCGGGCAGGATCACGACCAGCTGACCCACAGCCACGCTCACCGAGATGTGGATGGTGCGCGGGCCTGTCTTCAGGTCGGTCAGGTCGAGGATCAGCCGACCGCCAAGCGAACGGTACTCGTCCCTCACCTCGGCCGCCGTGACCGGCGTGTACCGGTGATCGCCGATCCCGCCCGCGAGTGGCGCGGTGATGAAGCTGGCCACGATCGCCATCGGGGCGAGCAGGAACGCGACCAGAATCAGGATCCGGGCGCGCCCCCACCACGCGCCGACCACCAGGCCGATCCCCAGCACAGCCAGCGCCGTCCCGAAGAACTGGCCAGGTGAGACTGACACGTCGGCCATCTGGCTGGCGAGCGCCAACAGCCCGATGCTCAGCAGGATCGCGCCATACGTGTAGAGGGCGAGCGGTGAGCGCGGCCGCGGCGCGGCCTTCACCGCCGTCACCGCGGGGGTGGACGGTTGCGCGGGGATCGTCGCTTCGGCGGTCATGGCAGGGGTCGCTGGGGGCGCCGGGGGCGCCGGAGCCGGCGACTCGCGACGTCGAAGCATCACGATCCCCACGACGATGATCGCAACCGCCCACAGCGTCCACTGATTCACCCCGGGCAGCGGGCCGATGAACACTGTTCCCGAGCCGTCGAGCGGTCCGCCCACCGGCGCGCCGGCGATCACCACGATGAAGACGACGAAGGCGAGTGCAATCCAGGCAAGGCGCTGCGACGTGAGTCCGAGGCGGCGGAAGAAGCCCTCGATGTTCGAAACGTTCTCGCCGTCCGCGGGGATCAGCAGCCAGCCCACGACATAGAGGACGAGACCGGCGCCGCCGAAGATCATCAGCCCCACGAAGGCGATGCGGATCAGGAGCGGATCGACATTGAAGTAGTCCCCGAGTCCGCCTGCGACGCCCCCCAGCACCCGATCGCTCGTTCGCCGTCGAAGGAGGCGCGGCGGGGCGCCGGTGCGTTCTGAGCGTTGGCCGGTCATTGGCGTGAGGATGGGCGCATGCCGCGCGGCTGCCCATCGGGGAGCACCCTGAAACAACCCTGAGCGGGACCGAGATCAGCTCAGGGTCATCCCCGATCGTGGGGAGGTCAAGGGTGTGCGAATATGCTGGGATGGCACAGGTCGGCGTCCGGCGAGGAAGGGGGGAGCTGGCCGGCGCCGCGCGTGCGCGATTGGAGCGCAGCCGAAGCGACCGCGTCATCGGTGGCGTGGCGGCCGGCATTGGCAACCACCTGGGCGTCGAGCCGATCTTCGTGCGCTTCGCATTCGTGGCGCTCAGCCTCGCGCTCGGATTCGGTGTCGTGGTGTATCTGCTCGCGTGGCTGCTGGCCCCCGAGGAGGCAGTCGATGCCGCGACGGCGCCTCGACGAGGCCCGCTGGTCCGGCCCACGCTCGGCCAGGCCCTGGGTGGAGCGCTGATCCTGGGCGGCGTGTTCCTGCTCGTGTTCGTCAGCGGCTTCTGGTTCGGCGAGACCCTGGCCTGGCCTATCTCGCTGGCCGCCATCGGCTTCGCCATCCTGTGGGCCCGCTCGGGCGATGAGCGCGGCGGACGCTGGCCGCTTGACGCCGTGCTCACCCGCCGCGTCTCGCTCCTGCGGCTGGGCATCGGAATCTCTCTGATCGTCGGCGCCATGGCCATCTTCCTGGGCTACAACGCCTCGCTCGATGTCGCCGGGCCGATGGTGCTGGCCGCGCTCGTCGCGATCGGCGGGCTCGGACTCATCCTGGGGCCGTGGGCCTGGAACCTGGTCCGCGAGCTGATCGAGGAGCGCAGCCAGCGCGTGCGGACCGAGGCGCGCGCCGAGATGGCGGCGCACCTCCACGACTCGGTGCTGCAGACCCTGGCCCTTATTCAGCGCTCGCCGGCGCAGCGCGAGATGGTGACTCTGGCGCGCACCCAGGAGCGCGAGCTGCGCGCGTGGCTGTACGGGCGGGCTCCAACGCAGGCCGGTGCGCAGTTGCGGGACGCGATCGACGCCATGGCCGGCCGGGTGGAGCGTGACCAGCAGGTCAAGGTCGAGGCGATCGTGGTTGGCGAGGCCGATCTCGACGAGCACGCCCGCGCACTCGTCTCGGCGGTCGGCGAGGCCACGCTCAACGCCGCGCGGCACTCGGGATCGACGGAGGTATCGGTCTACGTCGAGGTCGAAGATGAGGCGATCAGCGCATATGTGCGCGACCACGGCACCGGCTTCGACCCGACGGAGGTCGCTGCGGACCGGCGGGGGATTGCGGACTCGATCATCGGGCGGATGGAGCGCCACGGCGGGACTGCGCTCGTGGACAGCCGGCCCGGCGCAGGGACTGAGATCGGGATGCGGCTCCCGAGGAAGCCGTCGTGACCGCGCCGACCCGAGTGGCGGCTGGCGTAACCGTCTTCGTCGTCGACGACCACGAGCTGTTCCGCTCCGGGGTGCGCTCGGAGCTGAGCCGCAGCTGTCGGATCGTGGGCGACGCGGGGACCGTCGAGGAGGCGGTGGCCGGGATCGTCGATGCTGACCCGGATGTGGTCCTCCTCGACGTCCACATGCCGGCCGGAGGCGGTCGCGGGGTGATCGAGGGGGTGCGGGCCGAGGGTTCCAGGGCGCAGTTCTTGGCGCTCTCGGTGTCGGATGCCGCGGAGGACGTGATCGGCATCATCCGGGCGGGCGCCCGTGGCTACGTGACCAAGTCCATTTCGGCCGACGAGCTCGTCGCCGCGGTCCAGCGCGTCCACGATGGAGACGTCGTCTTCTCGCCGCGCCTGGCGGGCTTCGTGCTGGACGCGTTCGCCGGCGAGTCCGACCAGCCGATCGACCCGGAGCTCGACCTCCTCACCGCCCGGGAGCGCGAGACGCTGCGCTTCATCGCGCGCGGCTACACCTACAAGGAGGTCGCCACCGAGCTTCACATCTCGGTCAAGACCGTCGAAACCCACGTCTCGGCCGTGCTTCGCAAGCTCCAGCTCTCGAACCGATACGAGCTGACCCGCTGGGCCTCGGACCGCCGCCTGATCTAGGAGTCGCGCCGACCTCGTTCGGCTGCCCATTTACACCCAGCGTGCGTAACGACAGAGATCGGCTCAGTAAGTCGGCCCTACCGGCCATGGCGACCGCAATAGCGCGCAACCCGGGGCTGGCTCGTGCTCAGCCGGAAGGAGGACGCCGCTTCCCTTGGCGCGGGAGGCCTCCAACTTGGCCGATACGTACGCTGGGCGCAAGCGAACGCGGCCTAGCCCTCGAGGGTGTCTGCGGAGCGGTCGAAGGCACGTCGGACGACCAGGACGCCGGTGACCAGGGCATACACCCCGGCCAGCCCGACGCACACCGCCAGCGGCCAGCTGTCAGCGCCGATTCCGTCCTCCAGCCCGGGAATATTGCTGAGCACGATGATCGCCACCCCGACGAATCCGAGCGCGAACGCCGCCAGCGGCCAGCCGATCAGCCGCCTCGGTGCGATCAGGGCGCCGAAGGCCGCAACCGCGAGGCCGATCAGCACGGCGAAAAGCCCGGCCGTCGGGCCGACCAGCTCCGGCTCGGTGATCCCGAATCGCGCCACCTCCCATTGCTGGAGAACGATGTTCAGGACGGCCGATAGCCCGATGCCGAACGCCGCGACGCCGATGGCAAGGAGTGGCGGCCGCAGCCACGCGCCCAGGGCCAACTGCGCGGCCAGCAGGACGCCGAGCACTGACAGGACGCCCCAGATCGGCGACCACGCGGCCATCTCCACGAGATGTGGCGTATCCCAGACCAGTCTCAACGCGGCAGTGAATGGCAGGACCGCGAGGAGCGCAGCCAGGAAGAAGACGAACGACAGCGCCGCCCAGGTCAGGCCGCGAGCCGGGGTGAGCGTCATTCGCCCCCGAAGAAGTCGTTGATCGCTGCGGTGTCGTCGGAGAATGCCCAGCGCTTGGTGATCTTTCCATCCTTCATGTGATAGATCTCGGCGACCTTGTAGTCGAAGGTCTGCCCATCCTTCGTGGCGTGTGCGCTGGCCAATACGACGGTGTGGTCGTCGTTGGCGATCACGTCGTGCAGGTCTCCGGTGATTTCGTACGGCGGAGGCGTGTCGCTACCCATCCCGAACCGCGCGGCGAGAGCCTCCTTGCCGATGATCGGCTCGGCGCGGCCGATCTCGTGCCATTCGACGTCATCGGCGAGCATGGCGGCCATTTCTCCGATGCTACCGCTGTTAAAGCTCTCCATCATGCTGCGAACCAGGGCTGCATTGGGGTGGTCGGCCATGGGACTCCTCCTGTGGGGAACGTGGAACGAGATGATAGGCCTGTCGACGATCCGATCAAGACCCGTGCTGGTGGCCCGGTGGCGGATCGACGGCGGGGGAGGTGCCGGCGTGCTGCGGATGACGGCGAAGCCGATGGCCCAGCAGACCGTGCGTCGGGCTGGCCACGAATGCCACCACGAAGAGGGCGGTTGCCAGCAGCACGATAGTGCCGCCGGACGCCGTCCCCAGGTGGAAGGAGATGTAGTACCCGGCCACGCCCACGCCCGCTCCGATGATTGATCCCAGCGCAAGCATTGGCACGAATCGGTCCACCAGCAGGCGCGCCGTCGCCGCCGGGGTGACGAGCATGGCCAGTACCAGGATGATGCCGACCGCCTGGATGCTCACCACGATCGTGACCGTCAGCAGCGCCAGCAGCAGGAAGTCGAGCGCGAAGACGGGGTAGCCGAGGGCGGCGGCCAGGGTGCGGTCGAAGGAGACGAGCACCAGCTCCTTGTGGAGCACCGCCAGCACCGCGATGATCGCCAGCCCGACCGCCGCGCTGACGGCGATGTCGGCGGTCGACACGCCCTGCAGGTTGCCGATCAGGAACCCGGTCAGGTCGCCCTGGAAGGTGTGGCGGGTGCTGATCAGGACGATCCCCAGCGCGAAGGCGGCCGCGAAGAATATGCCGATGGCGGCGTCCTCGCGGACGCGCCCGCTGCGCGTCACCAGCGCGATGGCGAGCGCGGTGATCAGCCCAGCCGCAAGGGCGCCGCCGAAGATGCTGAGCCCGGCCAGATAGGCGAGCACGATCCCGGGAAAGACGGCATGACTGATGGCATCCCCGATGAAGGCCAGGCGGCGGACGACGACGTACGCGCCGATGGCTCCGCAGGTGGCTCCCATCACGACCACCTCGGAGAGCGCGCGCAGAACGAAGTCGTAGCCGAGCGGATCGGTCAGCCAGTCCATCGCTCAGCCCGCTGGCGGCTGGTCGGTCGGCCCGTGGTGGCCGCCGAGGTGCACGTGGGTGTGGTCGGCTTCGCGCACGATCAGCAGCTCGCCGCCGAAGGTCGCGTGCAGGATCGGCGGGGTGAAGGTCTCCGCCGGCGGCCCGTAGGCGATCAGGCGGCGATTCACGAAGCACAGCTGGTCGGAGATCTCGGCCGCCGACTCGAGGTCGTGCGTCGCGTGGACGATGGTGGTGCCGGCGTCGCGCAGCTCCCGCAGCAGACCCACGATCAGCTGCTCGGTGGTCTGGTCGACGCCGGTCATCGGCTCATCCAGCAGGAGGACCGATGCCTCCTGCACCAGGGCGCGCGCCAGGAAGACGCGCTGCTGCTGGCCGCCTGACAGGGCGCCGATCTGCCGTCTGCCGAGGTCGGCCAGCGCCACCCGATCGAGCGTTTCGCGCACGGCGCGCCGGTCGGCCGAGCCGGGCATCCGCAGCCAGCCGATGCGCGGGTAGCGGCCCATCATCACCACCTGCTCCGCACTGGCCGGGAAGCTCCAGTCGACGGCCTCACGCTGCGGGACGTAGGCAAGCCGGGTGCGCTGCTCCGAGATCGGACGGCCGTCGAGCAGGACGCTGCCGGTCACCACCGGCGCAAGTCCCAGGATCGCCTTGAGCAGGGTGCTCTTGCCCGATCCGTTCGGCCCGATGACACCAACCAGCGTCCCGGGCGGGACCGCCAGGCTGACGTCGTGCAGCACCGGCCCGTCGCCATAGCCCGCATCGACGCCGTCGAGGACCAGTCCGGGGCGGTGTTCAGTCACGCCGACATGATACGTAGTCTCGGCTGTGCTAGCGTTGTCGCATGGATCGACGAACGTTGGCTGCGGGGGACCGGCTTGCCGCGGCCGGCGAGCGGGTGACCCAGCAGCGGCTCCTGGTTGCCAATGCGCTGGGTGCCGCCGGACGCCAGCTGACCGCCGAGCAGCTGTATCGCGACCTCCGACGACAGGAGCCGAGCATTGGGCGGGCGACCGTCTTTCGCACGCTCGAGACGCTCGTGGACGCCGGGGTTGCGCGCCGCCTTGAGCAGGACGGGCACGTTTACGCCTACGTGGCGTGCCTGCCGGAGCACCACCACCACCTTTCGTGCACCCGCTGCGGCCGAGTCGAGGAGATCAATGAGGCCTACGTGCAGCCCATCGCCGAGCGCCTGACACGCGACATGGGATTCGAAATCGACGACGCGCGCCTGGACTTCTACGGCCGCTGTGCCACCTGCCGCGCCGAGGAGCGCGTCGCTTCCGGCTGAGGGTTGACACCATCTTCGGCCACCTGATACTGTGTCTCAGTCATGAGACACCATCTCATCTTCGTCACGCTGCCGGGGCTCCTTCTCGCCGCCTGCGCCACCTCAACCCCCAGCCCGAATGACGCGCTGCTGCGGGTGGTGGCCACCACCACGCAGGTGGGCTCGGCGGCCAGGGAGGTCGGCGGCGACGACATCCAGCTCACCGTGCTGTTGACGCCTGGCGCGGAGGCGCACGACTTCGAGATCACGCCACCGGCGGCGGCCGCCATCGAGGACTCGGACCTCATCCTGGAGAGCGGCGCCGGGCTCGAGACATGGCTGGAGGACGCGCTCAACACGATAGGCGGCGCGGACCGCGTCCGGGACATGAGCACCGGCATTGAGCTGCGCGCGCCGGAGGATCCGACGGAGTCAGAGGAGTTCGACCCGCACTACTGGTTGAGTGCCCCGAACGCGATCAAGCTGGTAGAGCACGTGCGCGACGCGCTCACCTCCGCGCGACCGGACCTGGCCGACGGCTTCGCCTCCCGCGCAGCGACCTACATCGACCGACTCGAGGCGGCGGATGTGGAGATCCGGCGCCGGATGGCCGAGATCCCCGAGGAGCGACGCGGGATTGTCACCAACCACGACGCGCTCGGCTATTTCATTGCCGAGTACGGCCTGCACTTCGTGGGATCGGTCTTTCCCAGCCTGGACGTGACCTCGGAGCCCGATCCCGCCCAGCTCGCCGCGCTGGCTGACACGATCCGCAGCGAGGGCGTGACCGCCATCTTCAGCGAATCGGCCGTGAACCCGGGGCTGGCGCAGGCGATCGCCGATGAGACCGGCGCCCGGGTGGTTGACGCGCCGCTCTTCACCGATTCTCTTGGGGCTCCCGGCTCAGGCGGTGAGACGCTGGACGGCATGCTCCTGCACGACGCCCAGGTTGTCCACGACGCCCTCGTCGGTTCATAGCGGTCGCAGGCTGGCCGTATCAGGCCGGCTTTGATTCCGCGCCGGGGACCTCATCTGCGCCTGTCGGTTCGTCGGTCGCGGAGGGCTCGGGCTCATCCAGCTCCGCCTCGGCAGGCGGCGGCTCAGCCACCGGCGCGGTGGTTGTCTGGCGCGCTTTCAGCTCGGCGAGCAGGGCCTCTTGGCGAGCATCGGCCTGCTCTCGGGCGATGGCCTCGTCGCGTTCCTGCTCACGTCTGCGCTTCATGCGTGAGCGAGTCTACGCCCGGGCGCAGCCTCTAGTAGTCGGGCGGGTTGTAGGGCGTCCTTGACGGCTCTTCGGCATCCGACCCTGTGGCCGGCTGGCTGGGCGACGATGCGTCGACCGGCGCGATGAACCAGACGCCGCCGATCCCCTCGCCTTCCGAATCGCCTGCCGCCTGATCGGCGCCGTAGTAGTAGAGCGGCTGGCCGCCGTGCGTGACCTGCTTGCTGCCGTCATCGCGGATGGTCGTCCCGAACTCGCCCGTCACGCCCTCGCCGGCGTTGACGTCGGAGCCATCGCCCAGCAGGGGTGGCCAGGCGGCGGCGCACTCGCCGGTGCAGGTGCTCGTGCCCGCGGTATCGGCCGTGAAGATGTAGAGCGTCATTCCGTCCGGCCCGGCAAGTGCGTCACCTGCGCTGGTGGTCGAAACGGTGATCTCGATGCCGCCGGCCTGCGAAGGGCTTCCGGCGCCGACCTGCGGAGTGCACGCGGCGAGCAGCAGCGCGCCGGCAGCCATGCTTGAGGCGAGACGCATCGGTTCTTCTCCCTGGCGCGGTTTGGTGTGACAGGCCACGTGCCCTTATCTCAACGTACGCCCGGCGTTACACCATGCTGGGCGCCTACGGTACTTTCCCGTCATCGACATGGTCCGTCCAATGGCTACGCTCGTCCAATGCCAGTCTTTGAGAACGGGTGGATCTGTCGCGAGTGCTGGTCCGCGAATCGCGAGCAGGACGAGCGCTGCTATCGCTGTCACGCGGTCCCCAAGCGGAGGGAGATGCCCGAGCCCATCACCTTCTCCACGCCGGATGGCAAGCCCAACGAGGAGCGGAAGAAGGTATCCAGCCTGACCGCCCCCCCGCCCCCGCCGGCGCCAGCCCCCGAGCCGACCACCCCCGTCGCCGCTGAGCCGGCTCCGCCCCGTGAGTTCGTCCTGCTGGCCCGGCTGCGCACCGTCGCGGCCACGATTGGTCGAAGTCTCGCCCACCTGGTGCGACTTGTGCGCGCAGTCCCTGGCGCACCGCGCGCCGCCTGGCAGTTCGCGACGAGGAAGGCCCAGGCAGCCGTTGAAACGTCGATGTCGCCGATCCGCGCCGTCCTGTCACACCGACGCGCCTGGCTGACCGCCGCCTGGCTGGTCTCCGCTCTCACCTCCGCGCTGCTCTTCTCGGTCGCGCTGCACGCCAGCCTGGCTGCCAGCCTCCTGGTGGTGGCCAGCGTCGCGATCTTCAGCGGTCTCTCAGCTGCAATCACCACCAGTGCCTCGGAACGCCGCGACCGGAGGGCCGGTGACGCACCGCAGCCCCTCGTTGGACTGCACGAGGTCCACGACCCTGCAGTCCGCGCGGCTGCCGAGCAGGCAGCGCAGCCTGCCCCGGTCCTGGGGTCCCACACCGGCCGCTAGCCCTCTCGCAGCGTCATGGACCGGTAAGAACGCCGATCCCGAGCGTGACGACCCCGATCGCCAACGACGTGGCGCCCGCATACACGAGCCAGATGAACCGATTCGGCTCGGTCCTTCCCGCACCGGCCGACGAGAAGAAGAAGCCGGCCGGCATCAGGATCGCCGCCAGCGGCACCCCGGAGCGGGCGATCGCCGACCACGGCTGGCCGAGCCCGATGGCATCCGCGTAGACCTGGCAGACCAGGCTGAAGACGACCAGCACGCCGGCATGCGCATGGCCGGCCCGGGCGAACGAGATCTGGAAGCCGGTGGCCGCCACTTGGCGTCGGACGATCGCGAGCATGTAGAGGCCTCCGGACTCGACGGCGACCACGCTGAGCAGCAGCACCCCGGCGGTCAGGCGGGCTTCGTCGGAGAGGGTCATCGGTCAACCTCCAGTGGTTTGCGGAAATGGCGGTCCAGCTCGGACGCCCAGCGGCGACCCAGGCCCTCGGCGTTCGTGGTCAGCCAATCGGCGAGGTGGATCGTGCCGGCCGGCGGCTGCTCGGAGAACATGAGGCGCTGCTGCAGCTCGGTCACCTCGTGTCGGGTCAGCACCACGTCACGCACGACAAGGCCGATGAGCCCCGCGGCCGCAAGCGAGAAGGCTACCGGCGTATGGACGACCAGCGCCCGGCTGCCGACCGCACGGCGCACGAGGCCAACGAAGTCGTTGAAGGCGAAGATGTCGGGCCCACCGGCATCGAGCGTGGTGTCCTCGGCCATGCCTCCAGCCCGCACCGCCACCTCGGCAACGTCTTCCACATGGACCGGCTGGATCGGATAGCGTCCGTCGCCCGGGATCCCGAAGGCGGGCAGCCGACGCAGGGTCCAGGCCAGGTTGTTGACCAGGATGTCGCCGGGCCCGAAGGTCACCGTGGGCCGCACGATGGCATGCCCGATGCCGGACGCGCGCAGCGCGTCCTCGACCACCGCCTTGGCGCGGAAGTACGCGGTCGGGGCGTCATGCGAGGCGTTGACGACGCTGATGTGCACGATGCGCCGAACCCCGGCCTGGCGCGCGGCTTCGAACAGCATCCGGCTGCGCTCGATCGCCCAGGCGTAGGTGACCGGTCCACGCTCGAAGCGGATCCAGAACGTGTTGTAGAGGGTGTCGCTGCCGCTCAGGGCCGCGTTCAGCCGATCGGGATCCGCGAGAACCTCACGCGTCAGGTTGCGGACCTTGTCACCCGCGGCGACCAGGCGCTGGGCGATGAATCGGCCCGTGAAGCTGGCGGCCCCCGTCACGGCATGGCTTGTCATGTCAGAGGCTCAGTCTAGGACGAGCCGTTGCAGCGCTACTCCACCCCGATTGAGAACTCGAGGGATTGAATCATCTCATCCAGCGTTGCTTCATTGGCGGCATAGTCGCCCGGTGCGTCGGGCCCTGTACGTGCGATGAACCATGATCCGTTCTCGCAAGCCACCCCCGGACGAAGGTCGATGAAGTACGCATAACCGGACACCTCACCAGCGTTTGCTCCCTCGCCGAACGCCAGCTCTCGCGCCCAGGCCGGGAACCCCTGGATCACCAGCACTCTTTCCGAAATGACTACCTCGAAGGATCCAAGGCACCCAGTTCCCATCGTCAGGGCGATCTGGGCGCCCATCCACCCTCCGTTCTCGTCCTGCTCCGCGCTGAATGGTTGCTTTGCGAAGAGGCGACACTCAGTGAGGTTCAACGAAGGGTCGGCTGGGTGAACGAACCAGCCTGGCGGATACGAAACCGAGAATCCGTTGGGATTGGAGCAGCGGGGCCACGCGACCGCCGTCGCGGAAGCCTGGGCGCTGTTGGACTCGGAGGGGATCGGCCGCGGCGAGCAGCCCATTAGCAGCACCCCAAGCAACACCGCGGTCACAGCGTCGGTTGTCATGCGCGAGGCCAGTCTAGGGCGAGCCGTTCCAGAGCCTCGAGCGGCAGCCAGGTCCAATCCGGCCGGTTGTTCGCCTCGTACACGACCTCGTAGCACGCCTTCTCGAGCTCGAATGCGGCCAGCAGCGGCACCGCGTCCGGGCTGATCCCGCCATACCCCTCGAGGAGAGCCGCTCGGGCCGTACTGAGCCATTGGCTGCGCTCGCCTGGTGCCGACCCCTGGGCGGCCGCCGTGTGCGCCGCGTAGTCGAGCGAGCGCAGCATGCCGGCCAGGTCGCGCAGCGGCGACGCCGGCGCCCGACGCTCGGCGAGGGTCCGCGCCGGCTCCCCTTCGAAGTCGATCACCGTGAAACCATCGTGGCTGCGCAGCAGCTGGCCCAGGTGGTAGTCGCCATGGACTCGGCTCACGCGAACTACCCCTGCGTCCTCGATCGCTGCGAAGGCGGCCGTGATGCGGGGAGCCAGGCCCGACAGGCGAGGCAGCGTTGCAGCGTTCAATACGCTCAACGCAGCGTTCAGCTGACGCCCGGCCGAGGCGCCCCAGGCGACGAGCTCAGCCTCGGTGGCGAGGCGGACGGGAAAGCCGGCTGCCCCGGGCTGCGACGCAAGGGCCGCGTGCATCCCGGCGGTGAGGCGGCCGATCTCAGAGATTCCACGGATCGCCTCCACCGGCCCGTCCGGCTCCGCGGCGAGGCGGTCGAGCACCCAGGTCCAGGCGTCGTCCTTAGAGCTCACGAGCTGCTGCAGCATGGCTGCCGAATGCGGCTCGCCGTCGAGCAGGTAGGTTGCGGAACCTGCGAGGGCGGGCGCCTGGCGGAACCCGACGTCGGTCAGGAACGCGTTCACTTCGACCTCCGGGTTGGGGCCTGACTCCACCAGCCGATACACCTTGAGCATCAGCGCCTCGCCCAGCGCCACCGAGGTGTTCGACTGCTGCACCCCCAGGCGGTGCTCGGCCAGCGACGTGAGCGCCGCCGCCCCGCCCGGGAGCAGCTCGGGCGCGGCGCGGGTTGGTGTGAACAGCCACTGGCCGCGAGCGCCGGACAGCTCGCCCCCGGCGAGCATCAGCGCGGCGAGGCTGCGCCACACCCCCTCCCCCTCTCGTGGCTCGCGAAACTGGCCCCCGGCCAGGGTCACCGGCACCAGGTAGCGGGCGCGCCCTCCAGCGACGTCGGTCGCCTCGAGGACCACAAGCCAGCCGGGGGGCCCACCGATCTCCGCCGCGTCAACGAATTCGACGGTCGCCAGCGCCCGGCTCTTGCCGCGAAACCAGCGCTGGGCGGCGAGCCACTCGGGGGTGAACGCCGACGCCAGGCGCTGGAGCCGGCGATCAATCGCCGGCTTGGGTGCCATCGGTGAGCAGGAACCAGTAGAACCCGTGGGGGCCGAAGGTCAGCAGGTATGGCAGCTCGCCGATGGGCGGGAAGCGGACGTGACCGATCATCTCGACCGGCACCATCCCGTCGAAGGCGCGCAGGTCGAGCTCGACGTACTGCGCGAAGCGCGACAGGTTGGCCACGCACAGGATGGTGACCCCTTCGTGCTCGCGCAGATAGGCGAGCACGCGCATGTTCTCCGGGGCGAGGAATTGCAGCGACCCGCGACCGAAGGCAGGGAATTCGTGACGCACGCGCAGGATGCGGCGCATCCAGTGCAGCAGCGAGCCCGGGATTCGCTCCTGGGCCTCGACGTTGACCGCCTGGTATCCATACACCGGGTCGACGATCACCGGCGAGTAGAGGGCCGCTGCATCGGCGGTCGAGAAGCCGGCGTTGCGGTCGGGCGTCCACTGCATCGGCGTGCGGACCCCGTTGCGGTCGCCCAGGTACACGTTGTCGCCCATCCCGATCTCGTCGCCGTAGTAGATGACCGGCGTTCCTGGCATGGACAGGAGCAGCGCGTTCAGCAGCTCGATGCGGCGGCGGCTGTTCTCGACCAGGGGTGCGAGGCGGCGCCGGATCCCCTGGTTGATGCGCGCGCGCTTGTCGGCCGCGTACTCGGTCCACATGTAGTCGCGCTCGGCGTCGGTCACCATCTCGAGCGTCAGCTCATCGTGATTGCGCAGGAAGAGCGCCCATTGCGCCGTGGCGGGGATCTCCGGGGTGCGCTCCATGATGTCCACGATCGGGGTGCGATCCTCCCTTCGCAGTGCGATCCAGATGCGCGGCATGAGCGGGAAGTGGAACGCCATGTTGGACTCGTCGCCGTCGCCGAAATAGGGCCGCACGTCCTCCGGCCACTGGTTCGCCTCTGCCACCAGCATGCGGCCCGGGTGCTTCTCGTCCATCGCCGCGCGGAGCCGCTTTAGGACCGTGTGAGTCTCCGGCAGGTTCTCGCAGTTGGTCCCTTCGCGCTCAACCAGGTAGGGGACCGCATCCAGCCGCAGGCCATCGACGCCCATCTCCAGCCAGAAGCGCATCACCCGCAGCACGGCGCGCAGGACGGCGGGGTTGTCGTAGTTGAGATCGGGCTGGTGGGAGAAGAAGCGGTGCCAGTAATACTCCTGCCGCCCGTTGTCCCAGGCCCAGTTGCTCGCTTCCGTGTCGACGAAGATGATCCGGGCGTCGGCGAACTTCCTGTCATCGGTCGACCAGACATACCAGTCGCTCCGGGGATTCGTCGCGGATGCGCGCGACTCCACGAACCACGGGTGCTGGTCGCTGGTGTGATTGATGACCAGCTCGGTGATCACTCGCAGGCCACGCTTGTGTGCGGCCCGCACGAAGGCTCGGAAGTCGCGGCGGTCGCCATACGCGGGGTGGACGTTGGTGTAATCGGCGATGTCGTAGCCGTCGTCGCGCAGCGGTGACGGGTAGAACGGCATCAGCCAGATGGCGGTCACGCCCAGGCTGGCGATGTAGTTGAGCTTTCCGGTGAGGCCGATGAAGTCGCCGATGCCGTCTCCCGACGAGTCTGCGAAGGCCTTCACGTGCAGCTGGTAGATGACCGCGTCCTTGTACCAGAGCGGGTCATCAGGCGGGCCTGGCGTGGATTGGCGGCTCATGGCGAGAGGGTACCCGCTCGCAACTGGCTAGGCTTGCCGCATGAGCCGGACCGATGGCGACCGCCTGACAGATCTGCGGGCGGACGTTGCAGCGCTGTACCGCGCAAATCGACGGCAGGGCCACGCGGACTGGTGCGGGGCCGATTACGACTACGTCTGCCCGTCCGCAGGGACGTACCCATACCAATGGTTTTGGGACTCGTGCTTTCACGCCGTTGTGCTGAGCCATCTCGACGTCGTGCGTGCCGAGAGCGAGCTGACCACCCTCCTCGCCAACCAGCAGCCGGACGGATTCGTGCCGCACATGACGCTCTGGCCGGCGGATCGCGCTCCTGATTCCTCAGGCCCCTACCGCGTGGCGGGACGATCGCCGTGGCTATCGGCGAGCATGCAGCCGCCGGTGCTGGCCGAGGCGGTCGCGGCGGTGGCGGCCCGCGGACGGGGAGCCGCCTTCACGCGGGAGGTGCTGCCCGCGGTCCGGCGCTTCTACGACTGGTGCGCACGGGAGCGTGACCCCGATCGGGACGGGCTGATCGCGATTTTCGAGCCGCACGAGTCGGGGATGGACCAGACCCCTGCGTACGATGCCTACCTCGGCGTGAACGGAGACGAGCCGGCGGCCTTCGAGGCGGCCTGGCGCGAGGTCGCTGAGAGCAACGCACGGGCCGGCCACATCGCGGAGGCGATCTTCGACAGCGACCGGTTCGTCGTCGAGGACCTCGCCATCAACGCCCTCTATGCCGAGAACCAGCGCGTGCTCGGGCGGCTTCTCGACGAGACGGGTGATGCAGACGGGGCGGCGCTCCTCGGCGAACGTGCTCAACGAACGACCGCGGCCCTGCTCGAACGCTGCTGGTCGCCGGCGGACGAGGACTTCCATGGCCTTGCCGGTCGGAGCGAGACGCGGCTCCCCGGTGGAACGGTCGCTGGCCTGCTGCCGATCATCCTGGCTGAGCTGCCGGGCGAGATCGTCGACCGCATCGTGCGCAGGATCGAGGACCCGGCTGACTTTGGCGCGAGGTACCCGGTCCCGTGCGTGTCGCTGGGCCACCCCGCCTATCGGGCGGCGCCGGCCGGCGGGACGGTGCTCTGGCGCGGGCCCAGCTGGATCAACACCAACTGGTACATCGCGCGCGGGCTGCGACGCCATGGCCGCGAGGAACTGGCCGCGAGGATCGAGGATGCCAGCCTGTCGCTGGTGGAGCAGTCAGACTTCCGCGAGCACTACAACGCGCAGAGCGGCGAGGGCTACGGGGCGAAGGGATTCGCCTGGTCGGCACTCGTCCTCGACATGGCCGAAACTCGCGTCAACGAGCGCGGTGTCGAAATCGGTTGAAGATGCGCCGCAGGAACGACATGCTGAGATTGTAGCCGCCCGACACGCAAGCCCAGGCTCAGCCCTTGACCGCGCCGCCCACGATGCCGCGCACGAAGAAGCGCTGCAGGCCGAAGAAGACGATGAGCGGCAGCGCCATCGAGATGAATGCCGCAGCTCCGAGGAACTCCGTGCCCGCCCCCTGTGAGGTCATCAGGCCGGCGATGCTGACCGTCAGCGGCAGGTTGTCCGGATTGACGATGCTGATATAGATCAGCGCCACCAGCAGGTCGTTCCATACGAACAGGAACTGGAAGATCGCTAGCGCCGCGATGGCCGGCACGCTCATCGGCAGTGCCAGGCGGAAGAAGCTGGTGACCGAGCTCGCTCCGTCGATGGCCGCCGACTCGAACACTTCGCGCGGCAGCGAGCCCATGAAGTTCCGCAACAGGTAGATGGCGAACGGCAGCCCATAGGCGGTATGCGCCAGCCAGACCGCCAGGAAGGTGCCCGCGATGCCCCAGCTGGCGAACATGCTGAGAACCGGAATCAGGGTAGCCTGCAACGGGACGACGAGCAGCCCCACCACCACCACGAACAGGATGTTGCGGCCGGGGAACTCCATCCAGCTGAAGGCATAAGCGGCGAAGGCGGCCACGAAGATCGGGATCACCGTGGCCGGGATGCTGATGAACAGGCTGTTCAGGAAGTTCGTGCCGATGTTGCTCTGGCCGAGCACGTGCTCGTAGTTCTCGAAGGTGAAGTTGTAGGGCGGGAAGAGCGCCGACCACCAGCCCGTGCCGAATGCGTCCGTTGCCGGCCGGAAGGAGTTGATGAACAGCCCCAGGGTTGGGATCGCCCAGATGATCATCAGCACGATCAGGGCGGTATGCAGGCCAATGTGCCTGTGCGCCAGCCAACCCTGCTTCGGCCCGACGCGGTCGAGGGCGGCACCGGCGGCGGTCATCGGACCGCCTCTTGGGCTCGGAAGCGACCGATGTTGAAGAACATGATCGGGATGATGGCGAGCAGGAGCACCACGGCGATCGCGCTCGCTCGCCCGTACTGGCCGAACTTGAACATCTCGGAGTACATCTGGTTGGCGATGACGTTGGTGTTCAGCTGCCCGCTGGTCATGCTGTAGACGATGTCAAACGCCTTCAGGGCGGTGATGATCATCGTGGTCGATACGACGACCAGGGTGGGCACGAGCAGGGGGAAGACGATGCCGCGAAAGACCTGCATCTCCGTCGCACCGTCCATGCGCGCCGCTTCCATCAGCTCGGGATTGATGCCCTTGAGAGCAGCCGAGATGATGACCATCGCGAAGCCGGTCCACATCCAGGCCATGACGATGATCAGCATGAAGGTATTGACGCTGAAGTCCTCGACCTGCAACCAGGGCACCGGCCCCAACCCCCCGATGCCGATCGCCGCATTCAGGGTCCCGGTCTGGATGGCCCCCGGTGGCTTGTACTGGTACATGTACAGCCAGATCACGCCTGCGGCGACCATGCTGATGGCAAGCGGCACGAAGATCACGCTCTTGGCGACCGACTCGTAGCGCACCTTGTCGACGAGCACCGCCACGAGCAGGCCAAAGCCCACCACGAACAGGGTCAGGAAGATCAGCCACAGCACGTTGTTCTTCAGCGCCGACAGTGCGTCGCTGCTGCCGAAGAACCAGACATAGTTGTCGAGCCCGACGAACTCTGTGCCGGGATGGTTCTGGAAACTGTGAATGGCAGTCCCGAGCATCGGCCAGACCAGGAAGAGGGCGAGGAAAGCGAGAGCGGGAGCCAGCCACAGCCAGGGCCGAACAGCCGGCCGCCGACTCTCGGGCAGGACGCGAAGCACCTGCTCCGTGGCCCAGATGTAACCGACCAGGACGGCAGGCACACCGATGACCACGATGACCGCGGTGATCAGCTTGTCGGTCATGCTCCTCCTCGGGTGATCAGGAGGTCCGTTGTGAGCCGAGGCGCGGCGTGTGCCGCGCCTCGGCTCTGATGAGGGTCAGATGCCGCTACTCAGCGGCGTAGGCGTCGATGGCGACCTCCTGCAGGGCCTCAAGGGCCTCGTCCACCGTCTCATCACCATTGGTCAGGCTGACCATGTGCGACCAGAAGGCCGCGTTCATGGCGCTCGGCATCAGGTCCGACGCATCGAACACGAACTGCTCCGCGTTCGCGACCGCCGCCCCGGCATTCTTGCTGAAGTCGTCGGGATACGAGGTCGCATTCTTGTTGGCTGACAGCGCGCCACCGGCCGCGACCCAGATGTCCTGGGCCTCGGCAGTGACGAGGTACTTCATCAGCGACTTGGCCGCGTCGGTGGCATGGAACATGCCGAACAGGTCGCCGGCACCCTCCACCGCTTTCGCGTAATCAGGGTTGATTGCGGGGAACGGGAACGCATTGAAGTCGGTCCCCGCCGCGAGATCGGCGAACTTGCCGAGGCCGCTCATGAAGTTCGCCTGCTGGAAGAACTCGCATCCAGGCGGACTCGAGAAGAGCGGGTCACCGGCCAGCTCGAACTTGGTTGCGACCGTGTTGGTGCCGCCACCATACGAGTTGTCGATGACGTCCACGTAGAGGTCGAAGGCGGCCTTGATCTTCGGGTCGGTCCACTCGACGTTGCCCGCCCACCAGTCGTTGTAGACCTCCGGACCGGACTGCCGGAGCAGGATGTTCTCGATCCAGTCGGTGGCAGGCCATCCAGATGCGTCGCCGGACGAGATGCCGACACACCACAGGGCCTCCGCGTCACCCTGGTTCGTCGCGCCCTGCGAGATCAGCTCGTCCCAGGTCGCGGGCGGGCTCGCCGCGTAATCGTGCGCGGCGGTGTTGTAGTAGATCAGCCCCTTCAGGGCGGCCTTGATGAAGACCCCGTAGGTCTTGCCCTCCGACTTGCCCAGCTCCACCAGGGCCGGCGATGTCTCGTCGGTGTACGTCGCCACGTCGAGGACGTCGTCGAGCGGCTGGAGCGCGCCAGCGGCGGCGTATTCGGCCATCTGTCCGGGGCCTGGCAGCCCTGCCAGATCGGGCAGCACGCCAGTCGGGACGCCGGCGGCCAGGATGTCATTGATCGATCGCGTGCCCTGGTACTTCACCGTATTCCCGGTATCGGTCTCCCATGGCTTGACCATGGCGAGGAAGGCGTCCTGCTCCGCATCGGTCCAAGTGCCGATGACCGTTACGGTCTTGTCATCAGTGGTGGTCGAAGTGCCGCACGCCGCCACCACGAGGGTGACGACCACGAGCGGCATGAACCAACGGAATCGTCTCGCCATGAGTTCCTCCATTACGAAGCCACCTGTGAGTGGCGAATGCTCGTGGTTCGTCGGTCCGCTGCTCCAGAATCAGTCAACTGACCAGCGCCTTTTCGGACTCCGGGTCGAAGACGTACAGCCGGTCGAGCGGCACCGCCAACTCGACCTGCTCCCCGGCCTTGACCTTCCGATCGGACGGCAGGAGCGCCACGATGTCGTTCCCCTCCGCCCGCGCGTGTATCAACTCTTCGTTGCCCATGTACTCCACCACGTCCACCATGGCCGGGAAGCGCACCGCCTGCTCGCCACTCCCATTCACCAACTCCAGGTGCTCAGGCCGAAAGCCGATGGTCAGGCTCGACCCAGCAGGACGCGCAGCGGCGGCCCTGGCGGGCTCGCCCGACAGCGTCAGCTTCGCCTGCCCCATCATCAGCTGCTCGCCCGAAGCGGTGACGGTGACGAAGTTCATCGCCGGCGAACCGATGAAGCCGGCCACGAACAGGTTGGCGGGATGCGCGTAGAGCTCCTGCGGGGTGCCGACCTGCTGGAGGAGCCCGTCCTTCATCACCGCGATCCGGTCGCCCATGGTCATCGCCTCGACCTGGTCGTGGGTGACGTACACGATGGTGGTGCCAAGGCGTCGGTGGATCCTCGCGATCTCGGCGCGGGTCTGGACCCGCAGCTTGGCGTCGAGGTTCGAGAGCGGCTCGTCCATCAGGAAGACCTGCGGCTCGCGGACAATGGCTCGGCCCAGCGCCACTCGCTGCCGCTGGCCACCGGACAGCGCCTTCGGCTTGCGGTCTAGGAATTTCTCAAGGCCCAGGATCCCGGCCGCATCTCGGACCCGGGTCTCGATCTCGGCCTTTGGCATCTTGCGCAGCTTCAGGCCGAAGGCAAGGTTGTCATAGACCGACATGTGCGGGTAGAGGGCGTAGCTCTGGAAGACCATGGCGATGTCGCGGTCCTTGGGAGCCACGTCATTGACCACCCGGTCACCGATCAACAGGCGCCCGTCGCTGATCGACTCCAGCCCGGCGACACAGCGCAGGGCCGTCGTCTTGCCGCAACCGGAGGGGCCCACCAGGACCAGGAACTCGCCATCGGCGACCTGCAGGTTCAGGTCGTTGACCGCGATGACCTCACCGGGGAAGCGTTTGAACACGTGATCGAAGGTGACCGTCGCCATCTCGCAATGGTCCTCATGAGGGGTCTGCGCTCGCCCATCGGGCGGGTCAACCTGGCCGCGCGATACCGCGGGTCCTTCATCATAGGACACCGCGCCACCGGGGGGAAGTTCGCTAGTCGGCGAGGCCCCACAGATCGCCGACGGTGAATCCCTCGGGGAACGGATCGTCTGGATCGAGTACGTACTCGGCTCGGCCCGTGATCCAGGCGCTGCCGGTCAGCTGCGGCACGACGGCACGGTACGGCCCGACGGTCGTCTCGCGCAGCAGCCGGCCGGTCCAGGCCGTGCCCAGGATCCCCTCGTGCACGAAATCCTCGCCGATGCCGAGCTTGCCGCGCGCGTGCAGCACGGCCATGCGGGCGCACGTGCCGGTGCCGCACGGGGAGCGGTCCAGGACGCCGGTGAATGACTCGGGGCGATCCCAGTCCAGCGTGCCGGACGAGACGACCACAGTGTTCTTGCCGTCGGCCCCGGCGAGTGTTGGCGGGCCAGTCAGCTCGACGATGCTGATGCCGCGGATCTCGGGGTAGTCGGGATGCGCGACCGGGATCTGCTCGCGCGCGGCGGCCTTGACCATCTCGCCCAGCCGCACGATGTCGCGCCCCTCGTCGGGCGTCAGCCGCAGGCCCAGCGCCGAAGCTTCGACGATAGCGTAGAACATCCCGCCCCACGCCACATCGACCTTGACCCGGCCGATCTCGGGCACCTCGACCGGCGCGTTGATCTCGATCGCGAAGGCGGGGACGTTCTCGAAGGTGATGGAGGTGGCCCTGCCGTCGCGGACTTCCGCTCTGATGCGAATCAGGCCGGCGGGCGCCTCGAGGGTGAGTTGGGTGATCGGCTCCGCGACCGGAACCAGCTTTTCGGCTATCAGGACGGTGGCGGTGCAGATCGTGTTCGAGCCGCTCATGGCCGGGTACTCCGCCTGCTCCATGATCACGAAGCCCGCATCGGCCTTTGGGTCGGTGGGGGGCAGGATCACGTTCGCGCAGAGGGCAGGGTAGCCGCGCGGCTCGCGCAGCATCAGGCGTCGCAGCTGGTCCCCGTGCTCGGCCAGGTGGTTGCGCTTCTCGAGCATCGTCGCGCCCGGCACGTCGTGGACTCCGCCAATGATGACCCGCCCCGGCTCACCTCCGGCATGCGCGTCGACGGCCGTGATGGTCGGGTCAAGTCGCATGCCGGCATGGTGCCACGCCTGCGCTGCCCGGGGACATCGCGCATAGTGACCGCCTCGTGGTCAGCCTCCTCAACGCCCGTTCCACCGTGCACGAGCTGCTCGACGCGGAGCATCTCGACCTGCTCGAGCTGCGCCGGAACCTGCGCGAGATGGCGATGCTCAATCGCCTCCCGGGAGGCATCGGCGAGAGCGTGCGGGCCGTCGAACGGCTGCTGGGCGAGCAGACCGAGGCGACCGTCCTGGACGTCGGGACGGGGTCGGGAGACTTCGTGCGTCGCCTCCGGCGCCAGAGGCACGTCGAGGTGATCGCGTCGGACCTGCGGGCGGAGGTGCTCGACATCGCCGCTCGTAACCTGGCCGGTACCAACAATGTGTCCCTGCTGAAGGCCGATGCGCGCGCCATCCCGCTGGCCGACGGCGAGGTGGACGTCGCCCACGCGTCGCTGCTGATGCACCATTTCGATCCCGATGACGCGATCACGGCATTTGCCGAGATGCGACGAGTCTCGCGGCTCGGCGTGGTCATCAATGACCTGCGGCGCGGCCCGCTGCCGTTTGTGATGACCGCGGCCGCGGTCCTGGCCCTGAGTCGTGGCGCCTACACGCGGCACGACGGCGTCCTCTCGGCGCGCCGCGCCTACACCCTGGCGGAGCTGGACACGCTGGCGTCGAAGGCTGGCCTGAAGCGGGTCAGCAGGAGCGGGCGCTTCTGGCCCCGCGTCACGACGGTGTACCGGTGAGCACGGCGGCGCTCGACTGCGAGGTCCTGGTGGTCGGCGCGGGGCCGGCGGGGTCGGCCGTTGCCGCTGCCCTCGCTGCCCACGGTCGCGACGTGCTCCTGCTCGAGGCTCGCGCCCATCCGCGGCCGAAGGCCTGCGCCGAGTACGCCAGTCCGCGGATTGTCGAGGAGCTCCGTCGGCTCGGCCTTGCTGACGACGCCTGGAGGGCCGATGCGCTGCCCCTGTCCGGCATGCGCGTGATCCGCGGGGACGATGCGGTCGATGTTCGGTATCGCGATGCGGCCGGTCCTCGCAGCGCGTGGGGCCTCGACCGTCTCGTCTTCGATGCGGCACTGGCGGCCTACGCCGTGGCCTCCGGCGCCCGGCTCTGGGAGCACGCCTCGTTCGGCGAGCCTCTGTGGACGGATGGCCGTGTCAGCGGGGCGGTCGTCAGCACACCCAATGGACCCGCCACCGTCACCTGCCGCTGGCTGATCGGGGCCGATGGGGCTCGCTCCCGGGTCGCGAATCGGCTGGGCGTGGAGCGACCGGTCGTCGTCCCCCGGCGACTGGGCATGGTCGCCCACTACCAGGGCGACGCCGAGCTTGCTGACCACGGCGAGATGCACGTGGGCCCGGGCTGGTACGTGGGGCTGGCCCCGCTGGCCGGCGGCCGGCTGAACGTTGGGATGGCACTACCCATGGACGGGCGAATGGGTCGCACTGCGCTGGAGCGGTTCCAGGCGGGGATCGATGGCATCCCGGCGGTCGCCGCTCGCCTCGCGGGGCGCAGGCGCCTGACGCCCATCCGGGGTGCCTCGCCGATCGGCCATCGCGTGGCGCGCGCCGCCGGCCCCGGCTGGATGCTGGTCGGCGACGCGGCCGGCTTCATCGACCCGTTCACCGGCGAGGGGATCTATCGCGCGCTGCGCTCCGCCCGGGCGGCCGCGGAGTCGCTGGCCGGCAACGATGACGGCGCCGAGAAGCGCTACCTCGCTGCCCGCCGGCGTTCCTTCGCGGCCAAGGACGCGTTGACCTGGCTGGTCCAGGGGATGCTCGCCGCGCCGCCCATAATGGGCTACGCGCTGCGTCGCCTCGCATCCAGGCCCGAGACGGCCGAGCGGCTGGGCAGCGCCCTGGGCGACTGCCGCCCGGCCAGCGACGCCCTCTCGCCGCTCTTCCTGGCGCAGGTCCTCCGGCCATGAAGAGCCGAGTGGAGATCCACATCGACGCACCGCTGGAGCGCATCTTCCCGCTGGCCGCCGAGGTCGAGCGCTGGCCCGAGCGACTGCCGCACTACCGCTACGTGCATCGTCTGCCCGCCTCGAACGGGGAGCGACGCTTCGCGATGGGCGCCCGTCGCGGCCCGGTCCCGGTTCGCTGGGAGGCGACCCAGCGCCCGCTCCCCGACGAGCGGCGGATCGAGTTCACGCACACCGGCGGCGTGACGCGCGGCATGCGGGTCGCCTGGCGCTTCGAGCCGAGCGACGGCGGCTGGGAAGTCAGCATCGAGCACCAGCTGAAGCTGGACTGGCCCCTGATCGGTGGCGTGGCGGCGGAGTGGGTCCTCGGCCCGCAGTTCATCGAGGCGATCGCGCGCCGGACGCTGCGCCGCGTGAAGGTCCTGGCGGAGACGGGCTCGTGAAACGGGTGGCGGTGACGGGGATCGGGGCCGTGACCCCCATCGGCTCGGGAGCGGATGGGCTGTGGGCCGGCGTCCTGGCCAACCGCTCGGCGGTGCAGGCGATCGACCGGTTCGACGCCTCGCCATTCCCATCGCGCATCGCGGCCCAGATCAACGACTTCGTGCCAACCGACCATCTCGACGCCAGGCGCGCCAGGCGGCTGGATCGATTCAGTCAGCTCTCGGTCGCCGCCGCAAGGATGGCCATCGGTCAGTCATGCCTGACCGATGCCGATCGGTCCGATGGCCACACCGGGGTCTGGATCGGTTCGGCGCTGGGTGGCGTCGCCTTCGGTGAGGAGCAGCACGCCGCCTACGTGCTCGGTGGAGTCCGGGCAGTCGCGCCGACCCTGGCCACGGCGGTCTTCGGCGGGGCGGGGGCGAGCAACGTGGCGATCGACCTCGGCAGTCGCGGGCCGGCGGTCGGGAACGCCAATTCATGCGCCTCGGGCGCGGTCGCCATCGGACAGGCGTTCGGGGCGATCAGATCGGGGATGGTCGACATGGCGATCGCCGGTGGAGCCGAATCACCGCTGGCGCCGCTGACCCATGGCGCATTCGCGATGATCCGCGTCCTCTCGCAGCGCAACGACGACCCTCTTGCTGCGTCGCGTCCCTTCGACCGCGACCGCGACGGCTTCGTCATGGCCGAGGGCGCGGCCATGCTCGTGCTGGAGGCGTGGGAATCGGCAGAGCGGCGAAACGCCACCATCCTGGGCGAGGTGGCCGGCTTCGGCGCCTCGACCGATGCGTACCACCTGACGGCGCCACTGCCTTCCGGCGAGGCTGCCGCGGCGGCGATCGCAACGGCCATGGCAGATGCGGGCGTTGCGCCCGGCGAAGTCGGCTATGTCAACGCGCACGCCTCGAGCACGCAGCTCAACGAGCTGGCCGAGGCGAAGGCGCTGCACCTCGCGCTGGGAGAGCACGCCGCTGCCGTGCCGGTCTCGGGCACGAAGGGACTGTACGGCCACCCGCTGGGGGCGAGCGGGGCGATCGAGGCGGCGATCACGGTCATGGCGCTGCGGAACGGCCTGCTGCCGGGAACGTGCAACCTCGTCAACCTCGACGAGCGATGCGAGCTGAACGTCCTGCGAGAGCCCGTCGCAGCGCGCCCGCAGGCGGCGCTCTCGACCTCGTTTGGCTTCGGCGGCATGAACGCCGCACTCGTCTTCCGCGCGACGTAGCATCGGCTCGTGTCCGAGTTGACGCAGCTTCTCGACGCCGCGGAGGCGATGGCCTCCCGCGGTGAACCGATGGCGCTGGCGACCGTGGTGGCCACGCGGGGCTCAACCTACCGGCGCGCGGGCGCGCGTCTGCTCATACCCGCCGCGGGCGAGCCGATTGGCAACGTCAGCGGCGGCTGCCTGGAGGGCGACGTGACCCGCATCGGCCGCGAGGTGATCGCCTCCGGTGAGCCGCGCCTCGTCGAGTTCGACATGACCGCGGACGAGGACGCGGTGTGGGGCTACGGGCTGGGCTGCAACGGAGCCATCGAACTGTACGTCGAGCCGACCGGCGGGGCGCTCGAATCGGTTGGGGCGCTGCGCACCGGCGAGGGCGCATGCCTGGTCATCCCGCTCGGCGGCCCGGACGCAGGGACGCATCGGCTGGAGACCGATGGCGCCGCCGCCGCGGCGCTCCACGCCGGCTCACCGCGCGTCGAAGAGCTCGGCGGCGAGCGGGTCTACTACGAGCCGCTGCTGCCACCTCTGCGACTGCTGGTATGCGGCGCCGGCCACGATGCCATCCCGCTGGTGCGTCAGGCGACGGAGCTGGGTTGGCGGGTGGTGGTGGTCGACGTGCGCGAGGCGCTGCTGACCCCGGAACGCTTCGGGGTTGGGGTCGACTTCGCCAATCCGAACCCGGAGGCCGCGGCCGACGCGCTCGCCCCGGATGCGCGCACCGCGGCCATCCTGATGAGCCACAACTATCTGCGCGACATCGCCTACCTGCGCTCGTTCCTCGATCGGCCGCTTGCCTACCTCGGCGTGCTCGGCCCCCGCGGCCGCACCGAGCAGATGCTGGCCGAGATCGGTGCGCCGGAGGCCATCGAGCGGCTCCACGCGCCCGCCGGCCTGGACATCGGCGCCGAAGGGCCGGAGGAGGTGGCTCATGCCATCATCGCCGAAATCCTGGCTGCAACCCGTGGTCGGAAAGGCGGTCCGCTGCGCGATCGGAGCGGCCCGATCCACGATGCGGGCTAGCTTTTCGGCAGGCCGACCGCCTCGTCCAGGCGTCGCAGGAAGGCTGGCGCCCCGAGTCGTGTGAAGATCGACCGCGCTTCGCTCGCAGCGGCCTCCGTGTCCGGACTCTCGCCCTCGACGAACTTCACGAAGTCCAGCTCGCAGAGCGCGAGGTCGAACCAGCACTCGAGATCGCGCCACTGACGCATTGCATCGCGGAATGCCACGGCAGCCTCCTCGAGATTGCCGCTCAGCGCGGCGATGCCGCCGTCGATAGCGCGGGTGCTGGCGTGAATCGCGCGACCGTGGAACCCGAGCTTGCGAAGCTGCTCCGCCGCCGCGCGCGCGCCCTCCGGTAGGCCGGCCCACAGAGCCGCACGCCCGACCAGGGGGAGGTCGGCGGATGCGCCGTCGGGGATCGCCGCCACGTCCGCGGCGAACGATTCGTGCGCGTCCGCAAAGCGTCCTTCGGCGAGGGCAACCCAGCCCTTCAAGGCATGCAACTGAGAGAGCACGACCGGCTCATCGGTCGTCTCGCCGAAGGTCTCGGCTCGGGCCGTACCCGCCTCCGACGGTCGTCCGCGGAGCGCCTCCAGGATGGAGGTGTAGACATCAGCGACGAAGCGGTCGGGCGGCGCCAGGTCGGCTGCCAGCAGGTCCGCGAGGATCGCCTCGGCGCTGTCCCATTCGCCGACGTGGATGGCCAGCTCGCTCGCGTTCGCGCCCATAGTCGCCATCATGTCCCGACTGCCAGCTCGCTTGGCCACCTCGAACCCCTCGAACGCGAGCCGAAAGCCGGCCTGCGGGTCCTCGGCGGCGAGCAGGCTGCTCAGGTTGACCCGCGCCCGGATGCCGGCGTACGAGAGCCCGTAGGAATCGCTCATCTCGAGCACGCCGCGCAGCCCCGCGACGCCCTCGCGGACGCGGCCGCCAAAGCCCAGCGCGGTTGCGCGGGTGTTCAGCAGGTCGGCGATCTCGGGAACCATGTCCAGCCGTTCCGCCAAGGGCAGGGCGCGGTCGGCCCACTCGACCGACGGACCGAATTCACCGTGGAGCATGTAAGCCCGCGACAGCGCCGCCCAGACGGCCACGATGCTCGCATCCTGGCCGAGGCCAGAGAGTGCGGGCAGGGCAGCCGTGATCTCCGAGATTGCAACGGCCGGTTGCGCACCGCTGGCGAGGAGCCTCCCGAGGCTGGCCACCGACTGCGCTTCCGATGGCGGATGGCCTGCCTCTCGGGCAGCGGCGACCCCCCGACGCAAGTAGCCCTCGGCCAGGTCGTACTTGCCCGCGGCGCCGGCTGCTTCGCCGGTCCGCCGGAGCAGCCGGGACTGGTCGGAGGCGTCGGCCGTCACATCCATCGCGAGCTCAAGGAAGCGGACCGCCTGCTCGTGTGAGCCGAGGGCGGTGGCCCGCTCAGCGGCCCGCTGGAGGAGCTCCGCGGCATGCGCGCGGATTCGGTCGGCATCGGGATCGTCGGGCGCGCTGCGATAGGCGTCAAGGTAATGCGATGCGGTCGCATCGATGATCTCGTCGTCCTGGAGCGACTCGAAGTGCTCGCCGGCTGCCAGGTGCACCACCTTGCGGTCGCGCTTGGTGAGGGTGCCGTAGGCGACGTCGCGTACCAGCGCCTGGACGAAGCCGTACTGGCCGCGCTCAGGTGACCGCGGGTCGGTGTCAAGCGTGAGCAGCTCGCGCCGGACGAGGCCGTGCAGGCGGGCCTCGAGGTCGTCTCCCTGGCCGGTGACGGCCTTCAGGCCCTGCAGCGTGAAGGTCTGGCCAAGGACCGATGCGTACTGAAGCAGGGACCGATCGGCCGCATCGATCGCGTCCAGCCTGGCCGCGATGAGCGCGTGCAGGGTGGCGGGCACGGCCAGGGTGCTGAGGTCGCCGATCGGCCGATACGCTCCATCGCGCAGCTCCAAGCGGCCATCCTGCAGCAGCATCCGTACCGTCTCGACGGCATACAGGGGGATCCCCTCTGCGCGGGTCACGATCTGCGCGACCGTGGTATCTGGGAGCCCGGGCACCAGGCTGGCGAGGATGTCCCGGATCACATCGTCGGGGAGCGGCTCCAGGGCCAGGCTGGTGAAGCTGCGCTGTCCAGCCCCCCAGTTCGCGCGGCGCTCGAGGAGCTCGGGGCGCGCCAGGGTGATGATGTAGATCGCGTAGCCGCGGCTCCATTCCAGCAGGTGGTCGATGAAGTCGAGCTGGCCCGGATCGGCCCAGTGCAGGTCCTCGAAGACCATGACGAGTGTGTTGTCGCCTGCCACCCGCTCGAAGAACGTGCGCCAGGCCGCGAAGAGATCGTCACGGCCCACCGTGTCGGCGTCGGCCATTCCGAGCAGCTGCTCGAGGCGTGGCCCCATCCAGCGCCGCTCCGCGTCGTCGGGGACGTAGGTCTCCAACGCCACTCCGAGCTTGGCGCGGGTCGTGGCGGCGTCGTCCAGCTCGAGGAGGCCGACTCGGCTGCGCACCATCTCGGCCAGGGCCCAGAAGCTGATCCCCTCGCCATACGCCGGCGAGCGGCCCTGGTGCCAGAGGACGGTCATCTTGATCCCGTCGATGTACTTCAGGAACTCCCATGCCAGCCGGCTTTTGCCGATGCCTGCCTGGCCGATGATCGAGACCAGCCGCGGGCGCTTCTCGCGCGGCGCGGCGTGGAAGAGGTCCTTCACCAGGCGCAGCTCGGAGTCGCGCCCCATGAAGGGCGCCTCCAGCTGATCGCCTCGCCCGACGCCGCCGCGCTGGGCGACCACCCGCAGCGCACGATAGGCGGGGACAGGACTGACTTTGCCCTTCAGCTCCTGCTCCCCGACCGGCTCGAAGACGATGGCGCTCTCGGCGCTCTGCCGGGTGGCCTCGCCGACGATCACGGTGCCAGGCGTCGCCACCGCCTGGAGTCGCGAGGCCGTGTTGACGAGGTCGCCCGCCACCATCCCCTGGTTCGAGGCGCCGAGCGTGACTGCCGCCTCGCCGGTGAGCACCCCAGCCCGTGCGCTGAGCTTCTCGCCGTCGTGCCCCAGGTGGCTGACGGCATCGACCAGGTCGAGCGCGGCCCGCACCGCCCGCTCGGCGTCATCCTCGTGGGCGACCGGTGTGCCCCAGACGGCCATCACGGCGTCGCCGATGAACTTCTCGACCGATCCGCCGTACCGGGTCACGATCTCCTGGGCGACGCCGAAGTACTCGGTCAGCTGCTCGCGCACCGCCTCCGCGTCGCGCACCTCGGACATCGTCGTGAAGCCGACTAGGTCGGCGAAGAGGACGGAGACCAGCTTCCGTTCCGCGACCGTGCTCGCAGAGCCTGCATCGGGTGCAACGGCCATTGCCGGGGCTGGCTGTGGCGCGCCCGCGGGGGCGCCGTTCGTCGCAGCGCCTTGCGCAGTGGGCGCGGCCTTCTGGAGCGCAAACCCGCACTCGGGGCAGAATTTCGGGCTCCCCTCGTATGGCGTGGCGCACGATGGGCACACCTGCTGAAGTCGGGTGCCGCATTCGGCGCAGAACTTCTGGTTCGGGGACGCGGCGACGCCGCAGGAAGGGCACTGCATTGGGCGCACAGAATACCGGCGAGCGCGAGTCGTGCCTAGGCCGCTTGGCGTCTAGCCGCCGATGTAGCTCATCTCGACCTTCGGAAGCGCCACTGTCTCCGCAGAGCGGATCTCCGAGTAGCGGTCGTCGCGGGTCTCCCAGATCTGACGCAAAGCCGCCTCGATCTCCGCATCGGAGGCGCCGCCTCGCAGCAGCGCCCGCAGATCGTGGCCGGCGGTCGCGAAGAGGCAGGTGTAGAGCTGCCCGTCGGCGGAGAGACGGGCGCGATCGCAGTCGCCGCAGAACGGCCGGCTGACCGACGCGATGATCCCGATCTCGCCGCCGCCGTCGAGATAGCGGTAGCGCTCCGCCACCTCCCCACGCTTCGTGGGCGCCATCGGCTCAAGGGGAAATTCCGAGTTGATGGTCGACAGGATCTCGTCCGCGGTGATGACCTCGTCCAGGCGCCAGCCGTTGGAGTGGCCGACGTCCATGTATTCGATGAAGCGCAGGATGCGGCCCGTCCCCCGGAAGCGCCGCGCCATGGGCAGCACGGCGTGCTCGTTCCAGCCGCGCTTCACCACCATGTTCAGCTTGATCGGGCCGAGGCCGGCCGCCTCCGCCGCCTCGATCCCGGCCAGCACCCGGGAGACGGGTACACCGGCGTCGTTCATGCGCATGAAGGTGGCGTCGTCATCGGCGTCGAGGCTGACCGTAACCCGATGCAGCCCCGCCTCCTGCAGCTCGGAGGCTTGCTCCGGGAGCAGCACCCCGTTGGTGGTCAGGGTCAGGTCGCGCACGCCCGGGATCGCGGCCAGCATCCCCACCAGCGTCGGGAGCTCGCGCCGTACCAGGGGCTCGCCGCCGGTGAGGCGCACCTTCTCCACGCCGAGGCGAGTGAAGATCGCCACCAGCCGCGCGATCTCCTCGAAGGTGAGCAGCTCCGCGCGGGGCAGGAAGGCGTGGTCGCGACCGAAGACGGCGCGCGGCATGCAGTACACGCACCGGAAGTTGCAGCGGTCAGTGACGCTGATGCGGAGGTCGTGGAGCGGCCGGCCGCGCGTGTCGCGGGGCAGCATCGGAAGGAGCTCGGGCATGGGCGTAGATGCTACGCTCGGTCGGGGACCAGCGCCTCGAGACGCTCGGGGAGGCCGGCCAGGTCGGTCAGCTCCGCGGCCCGCGGCAGGTCGCTTTGCTCCGCCCCGCGGTTGATCCAGACGCAGCGAAGCCCAAGCCGCGCACCCGGCTGGATGTCGTGGAAGAGCGAGGCTGCCACGTGCGCGTGGCGCCCGCGATCGGCCCCGGTCTGCGCGAAGAACGCGTCCCAGTGGCGGACTGCGGGCTTGTAGGAGCCGATCTCGGAGGCCACGATCCGCAGGTCGACCGGCACCCCGATCGCGCGCAGCGAAGCCTCGAGCAGGTCCGGGTCCGTGTTCGAGAGGATGGCGAGCCGCCAGCCACGCCTCCGCAGCTCGGCGAGGACAGTGGGCACCTCGGTGAAGACCGGCCAGGCCGGGAGCGACGAGCCCAGGGCATCCTGCTCGCCGCGGGGCAACTCGAGGTGGGCGAGAGCCGCCACGCTCGCCAGCGTCTCCGCCATAACGTCGCGATAGGTCATCCCGCGCCCGGCCTGGACCGCGGGCTCGAGCTGGTGGTAGAGGGTCAGCAGAGCGGCCGCGTCCGCATCGGGCCAGATGCGGGCAAGCGAGCTGCGGATGCCGCCCATCCAGTCGACGAGGGTGCCGTAGCAGTCGAAGGTCGCCCACCGGTCGCCCATCGCCCGAGTCTACCGGCCGCCGGCCGGTCAGGTGCCCAGGCACACCTTGCCGTAGAAGACCGGGATATCGAGCGCGACGTGGATCGCGATCGGCAGCAGCAGCGAGCGAGTCCGCAGCGCGATGGCGCCGAGGATGAGGCCCGCCGCGGCGGTGGCCGCCATGACCGGCAATGGTGAGCCGATGAAATCGGTCCCGGCGCCGTGCGCCAGGCCGAAGACGAGGGCCTGCAACGCGAGGGCGGAGGCCGCGCCGGTGATGGGCGTCAACCAGCGGAGGAGCGCCCCGCGATAGGCGACCTCCTCCATGCTGGCGTTGGCGATTGCGAAGGCGAGCGCGGGAACGAGACTGAGCAGATCGGCCGGCATGGGCGAGATCGGTCCGAAGAACGGTTTCGCCAGGATCGGTCCCAGCAGGACCGCGGCAGCCCCGATCGCGGGCAGGGCCGCCAGCCAGATGAGCAGCCACCGGCGGGACGGCCAGCGCAGGCCGACGTCGGCGGGATCGGCGCGCACGAGTCGCATGATCAGCCCAACCGACGTGAGCACCAGCAGCGCACCGATGATCCGGAGGACCGCGAACGGAGCGAACCGGTCTGCGCAGGCGAGGTCATCGGCGAATCCCCCCAATGGCACGCTGGCCCACGCCATGTTCAGCGCGACCACGAGGCAGCCGGCATAGACCAGGACCACCGGGCCGGCCCGCTCGTCGGGTCTGCGCCGCGCGAGGAGCACGGATGCCAGCAATCCCAGCAGGAGACTCAGCATCACGGGCAGGCGCATCCATTCGACCGCCGCTCCTGCCACGAGGAGGATCAGCGGCAGCAACGTGCTGGCCGGGACGCGGATCATGCGAGGCGTGGCAGCATGTTCGCCGATGACGCCTCACGACGCCTTCCTTGACTCGCTGCGCGCCGCGGTCGGTGCCAGCCACGTCCTGACCGACCCCGACCTGCGTGCCTCATACGAGACCGATTGGACCCGTCGTTGGCGCGGTGAAGCCCTGGCCGTGGTGCGTCCGGCCACGACCGACGAGGTGGTCGCCGTCGTCCTGGCCTGCGCGGCGGCGGGCGCGGCCGTGATTCCCCAGGGTGGCAACACCGGACTCGTGGGCGGCTCGGTACCGCATAGCCTCGCGGACCGTCCGCAGGTCGTCGTCTCGATGCTGCGCCTGCGCGACCTCGAGCCGGTCGACACCCTGGCGGGCGAGGTGACGATGGGCGCCGGTGGGACGCTTGCCGCGCTGCAGGCTCATCTGCGTCCCGCTGGCTTCGCGTTCGGAGTCGACCTCGGGGCCAGGGACTCCGCAACCATCGGCGGCATGATCGCGACCAACGCGGGCGGGATCCATGTGCTGCGGCATGGGCCGATGCGCGCGCAGCTGCTGGGCCTGGAGGCGGTTCTGGCCGACGGCAGCGTCGTGCGACGACTGCCGGGAATGGTCAAGGACAACACCGGCTATCACCTTCCCTCGCTGCTCGCAGGCAGCGAAGGGACCCTGGCCCTGATCACGCGCGCACACCTGCGCGTCGTTCCGGTCAGGCCGCGGCGCGCGGTGGCCCTGCTCGGCCTGGCGCGAGTGGCAGATGCGGTGTCGCTGGCCGGAGATCTGCGGCGATCCCTGCCCGAGCTGGCAGCTGCCGAGCTCTTCTTCGACGAGGGGATGGAGCTCGTGCTGCGCCATGTCGCTTCCGACCGCCCATTCCGCGACCGCCATCCGGCCTACCTGCTGTTCGAGGCCGATGGCGACGCCGACCCGACCGAGCGGCTGGCCGACGCCATCGCCGACGCGCCCGGGGTCGACGATGCGGTCATCGCCTCCGACGAGGCCGGCCGCGACCGGCTCTGGAGCCTGCGAGAGCGCCACACCGAGGCGATCAGCGGCGAGGGTGTCGCCCACAAGCTCGACGTGGCGCTGCCACTCGCGCGCCTGGCTGAGTTCATCGAGCTCGTTCCCTCGGTGGTTGAGGAGACGACGCCGGGCGCGGCGACCTACCTGTACGGGCATGTGTGCGACGGGAACGTGCACGTGGGGATCATCGGTCCGGCACCCGACGACGAGGCCGTGGACGACGCCGTCCTGCGGCTCACGATCGAGATGGGGGGAACGGTGAGTGCCGAGCACGGCATCGGCGCCGCCAAGGTGGCCTGGCTGGATGCGGATCGCGGAGTCGCCGACGTCTCCGCCATGCGGGCCATCAAGCGTGCGCTCGACCCGGGCTGGATGCTGAACCCCGGCGTCCTGCTCCGCCAAGCGGAGGCCTAGGGCAGGAAGATCAGCTTCAGCCCGGCGACGAGCAGGACCGCTGCGAGCGCGCGGCGGATCCAGGGGGCGGGCATGCGCCGGCTGCCGAGCTGCGACCCGACAGCGCCGCCAATCGCAACGGCACCCAGCCAGAGCGGAAGGGCGGGCGGGAGGCTGCCGACCGAGGCCAGGTTGCCGGCCAGGCCCGAGATCGAATTGGCCAGGATGAAGGCGGCCGAGGTTCCCGCCGCGAAGCGCGTCCCCGCCCAGCCCGCGGCCAGCAGGAGTGGCGTCAGGAAGATCCCGCCGCCGGTGCCAGTCAGGCCGGCCAGCAGGCCGATCCCCGACCCGGTAGCGACCGCGCCGGGCCAGGGAGCTCGGGGTGGGAAGTCAGCGCCGGCGTGGGAGGCGGTCCAGCCGAATCGCGCTGCCGCCACCAGCAGGACGGCTCCGACAAGCGGCCGATAGATCGTGGTCGGCAGGGTGAGCCCGCCGCCGATGAAGGCAGCAGGGATCGAGCCCGCCACGAACGGGATGAGAGCCAGGGGTCGGACATAGCCGGCCCGAGCGAAGCGGAGCGTCACGATGCTCGCCACCAGGATGTTGAGCACCAACGCGGTCGGCTTCATCACCTCCGGAGCGACACCGACGAGCGCCATGCTGGCGAGGTAGGCCGATGCGCCGGCGTGGCCGACGGAGCCATAGAGCAGCGCGGCCACGAGGAAGAGGACGGCCAGGATCAGGGTCGGATCCACGCAGCGATGCTACGGGCTACGCTGATAGTCGTGTTCGAGACCGACGCGGAGCTCGCCGAGCTGCAGGCCATGTTCGATGCGCACTTCGCGCGTGCCACGAGCATATGCGCGAGATCGTCAAGCCCACTCGCCGGCTCACTGCGCGGCAGGTGGTTCGCCATCTGGACGGCATCCGGCACGTCGCGTTCGCCACCGTGACCTCGCGCGGCGAGCCGCGGGTGTCTCCACTCGACACGCTCTTCATTCACGGCCGGTTCACCGTGAGCACTGGCGCGGGCGCGACCCGCCTCGAGCACCTGCGGCTGAATCCCGCCTGCAGTGCCGTGCACATGGAGGGCGATCGCATTGCCGTCGTGGCCAACGGCACCGTCGAATGGATCGCGCGAGAGCATCCGGACCACGACGAGATCCACCGCACGTGGAGTGAGGCGTACGAGTCCGATCCCTATACCTGGGGTGACGGTGTCGTGCTCTTCCGCATCCAGCCGCGATCCATGTGGGCCTATGCCTTCCACCCCGAGGAGTTCCCGGAGTAGGGGGCGTCAGCGGCGCCCGGCAGACGCATCGGCGAAGAGCAGGCCCATCACCCGGGCCACCGTCGGGAAGGCATGGATCGTGTCTGCCAGCACGGAGAGCGGCGTCTGCAGCTTCACCGCCAGCACCGCCTCGTGGATCGCCTCACTGACGCCGGGTCCGGCCAGGAAGACGCCGACCAGCGTGCCCGCCACGCGATCGACCACGATCGTGACGTGGCCCTCCGCCTCGGCCGCCTCGCCCTTGGCGGTCGATGCCAGGTCGCTGGTCAGCTCATCGGCGTCGATGCCGCGCTCCTGCGCCTCCTCGACCAGCAGCCCAACCGACGCCGCCTCGGGATTGGTGTAGATGGCGCGCGGGATGGCGCGAAGGTCCGGGGTGACCTCGTCGCCGAGCGCGATGCGGGCCGTCATCTCGCCCTCGTAGTGGCTGACGTGGGTGTGCATCTCGGGGCCTGCCGGGTCGCCGGCCACGAAGACCCTCGGCGCGATGCGCAGCTGGGCGTCAGGCTTCAGCGTACCGGTCGAAGTGTCCACCCCAACGCTCTCCAGCCCGAGCCCGGCAAGCGGCAGGCTGCGGCCGATGGCCAGCAGCACCGCGGCGCCCTCCTCGCTCGAGCCATCATCGAGGTCGAACCGATGCGAACCGTTCGCGCCGGCACCAGCGTGCGCCGCAACGGCACGCGCACCGGTGCGGATCGTGACGCCGTCGCGCACCAGCGCCCTGGCCACCGCGGCCGAGCTGCGCTCGTGGTCGCGCGGCAGGATGCGCGGGCTCGGCACGACCAGCGTGACCGGGACCCCGTAGCGGGCGTAGACCTGCGACAGCTCCACGCCAGTCGGGCCGGCGCCGAGGATCAGGAGGCTCGCCGGCAGCTCGCGGGTCGAGGTGGCCTCGCGGTTCGTCCAATAGGGGACCTCTGACAGGCCGGGCAGCTCGGGCACCTTGCTGGTAGAGCCGACGGCGACGATCACGGCGCCGGCCTCGAGCGCGTGCTCGACATCGTCGTGGCGGACAACGACGCGTCCCTGGCCGTCGAGTCGGGCGGTGCCGCGCATCGCGACCGCGCCGGCCTTCTCCAGGTCCCTGAAATGGCGCGAGTCATCGGGGTAGTCGATCCCTTCGCGGCTGATCATCCAGTCGCGTCGCAGCGAGGCCTTCGGCCACGGGTAGTCGCCCCCGCCGGCATGCACCGTCGCCGAATGGAGGAGCGACTTGGAAGGCATGCACGCGAAGAATGGGCAGGCGCCGCCGAACAGGTCGCGATCGATGATCGCGACCGAGGCGCCGAGCTTCCTGGCCTTGAAGGCAGCGGCCTCTCCCGCCGGGCCGGCGCCGATGATCACCAGGTCGAATCTGTCCACTGGCGCAGCATCATAGGGCGGCGTATCCTTCCGACCTCATGAATCCGCTCCGCCTCTCACCGAGCGCCGTCGACCTGCTGTCGCGCCTCGAGGGCGAGCCCTGCGGTTGTACGCGGCGGGGAGCCGCCGCGTAGCTCTCGTCCGGCGCCATCCGCGCCGCGCGCCCGGCCCCTCGCATCTCGTGACGATTCGCCACGTACTCCAGGAGGAGCCGATGTCCCTGTTCAGTCGCCCAATCACCATTCCCGCCACGCTGGCGCCGGCGAAACGGCCGGTGCCCGGTCGCTGGATCGACCCGCGCGCCCAGCGCCTGGGCGCGGCAACGTCCGGAATCACGCTGCTGCTCGCGGCGGCCCTCAACGCGTGGCCGATCGTCGCCGTGACCGGCTCATTGCTCGCTCTCTCCGCAGCCCTTGGGACCCGGTGGTTCCTGTTCGCTCGGCCGTGGCCATTCGTGCGCGCCTGGCTCCGTCTCGGGCCGTCGGAGCTGGAGCACGAGCTCCCGCCCCGCTTCGCGCAGGCCCTGGGAGCGACCTTCCTGGCGCTCGGGAGCGCGCTGCTGGCGGCCGGCCTGGCGCCGTGGGGCTGGCTGCCGGTGCTGGCCGTGATCGGGCTGCAGGCGCTCCTGGCGGTCACTGGCTTCTGCCTCGGTTGCCGCCTCTTCTTCCTGCGCTGGTGGGTTCCGGACCTGTTCGCGCGGCTGGTGGGTCGTGGAATCCGGCGCGAGGCGCTGATCTACTTGGACGACGCCTAGGGACGAGGCCTGGCCGGGGACGACCAGCCGCTCAATAGCTGAGAACGCGATCCGCCGCAAAGACGAGCTCGACCAGCTGATCTGGCGTGGCGAACTCGACGCTCTTGCCGCCGAGTGCCTCGACCGTGACTTCGCGTGCCTTGCTCGACATGCCCGAGGCATAGAACGTGGCGCCGCCCGCCGCGAGCGCCTCGTAATGCTCGCGCAGGCTGCCCGTCCCAATCCCCTGCGCGAGGTCCATTGTCGAGTTGCGAAGGAGAGCCACCGCGTCGCCGGCAAGGAACAGGTCCACCTCATGCCCGTTCGACAGGGCAGTTCGCGCCACCAGGAAACCGAGGGATGCGCGGGTCGGGTGCTCGGGGCCGGACGTGATGTGGACCAGGAGTCGGCTCATCGTTCTGTCCTTCCAAGTGATGACGTAAAGAATGCTTGCATGGTTGTGGCTCAGGCCACCACCCCCGCGATCCAGGTTCGCATCGGCCTCAGTGACCCGAGACTCAGGGCGAACGCCCCTTCATGCTCGGCGTCCCACGCGACGATGTCGGCGTCGGCGCCGATCTCCAGCGCACCCTTTCGCCCGGCGAGCCCCAGGGCCGCAGCGCCTCCCGCCGTCGCAGCGGTGACAGCCTCCTGCACGGTCATGCCGAGCATCGTGGCCCCGAGTCCGATCACGAGGGGCATCGCCCCCCATGCGCCGAACGTGCCGGCATTGGCGTCACTCGCCAGGGCGACGGTCACCCCGGCATCGAGGAGCGCGCGTGCCGGCGGGAGGCCGCCGCGCATGACGAGTGCGGGACCGGGGAGCAGCGTCGCCACGGTGCGCGACCCGGCGAGCGCAGCCACGCCGGCTGCATCGAGCTGCTCGAGGTGATCGGCGCTGGTCGCGCCGAGCCGGACGGCGAGCTCCGCTGCGCCGGTGCGCTCGAGTTGGTCGGCGTGGATGCGGATCCCCAAGCCAAGACCTGCCGCACCGGTGAGGATCCGTTCTGCCGCCTCGAGTGAGAAGAAGCCGCGATCGCAGAAGACGTCGCAGAATTCGGCGGCTCCCGCCGCCGCCACCGCGGGAAGCATCTCCTCGGCAACGGCCGCGGCGTGGGCGTCCATGGAGCCGGCCTCCGTCGGAACGGCGTGGGCTCCGAGAAAGGTGCGCACGACGTGGACCGATACGGACTCGGCAGCCTCGCCGATCAGGCGCAGGCAACGAACCTCCTCCGAAGTGGAGAGCCCGTACCCGGACTTGCACTCGACGGTGGTGGTGCCCGACGCCAGCTCGGCGCGCAGCCGTCCCTCGATCGCGGAGCGCAGCTCCTCGTCCGATGCGGCTCGCGTCGCAGCGACGGTGCGCAGGATCCCGCCGCCGTCATACGGAGCGCCAGCCAGCCGGGCCGCAGCCTCGTCGGACCGGTCACCCACGAAGGCGGGGTGGGTGTGCGCATTGACAAGGCCCGGCGTCACGAGGGCGTCCGGCAGGTCGGTGATGGCGCCGGCATCGGGCGCCTCGGTCCGAGCGCCGATCCACTCGATCCGGCCACCGCGCACGAGGATCGCCCACGGCAGGACTCCGTCGTACGGCTCAGGCCTGAGGAGTCGGCCGCGCCCGGTGAGCAGGAACGAATCGCCAGGCATCGGCCCAACCATAGCCCCTAGCCGATCTCCGGCTCGGCGATCGGCTGGCGCCGGGGCTCACCCCGGAAGCGAAGGGTGGCAAGCACGAGGCCGATCAGGATCGTGCCGGCGCCGAGCAGCTGGATCAGCGACGGCGCCTCGCCCAGCAGGAGCATCGCAAGCATCACCGAGCCGACCGGCTGGAGGGTCAGGATGACGCTGGTCAGCGCCGCCGGGAGCCGTGGCAGCGAGACGCTGATGATCAGCCAGCCCACGACCTGCGACGTGAGCGCCAGGAGCAGCAGCCACCCGTGCGCCGGCCAGCTCGGGACCAGGTTCACCTCCCGCAGCGGCAGCCCGATTGCCAGCGAGGCGAAGGCAGCGATCAGGGTCGCCTCGAAGAGCGGCCCGGCGGGGCGCTGCAGATCGGCATTGCCGCGTCGCAGCACGAGCAGGAAGGCGGCATACGCCAGTCCGACCACCAGGCCCAGGATGACGCCGAGCCCAGGATTCGTGCCGTAGGCCCCCGTGCCGACCACGCCGGAGATGAGGACCACGCCGATCAGCACCACCGGCAATGCCAGCAGCGTGCGCCTCGGCGGACGCTCGCCCAGGATCCACCAGGCCAGCACCGCCACGATCACCACCTGGGTGTTGCCGAGCACCGTCGCCAGGCCGGCGCCCACCAGGCCGATGGTGTGGTGCCAGATGACGAGGTCCAGCGCCAGGAAGACGCCGGCCAGCATCGCCAGGCGCACCTGTGCGGCGGGCCGCGGGCCGTAGGCTCGTCGCTCGAGGTACGCGATCAGGCCCAGCGCGGGCAGGGCATACGCACAGCGGAAGATTGCCGCTGTCGCGGGCTCGACGTCCGCGAGCCGTACCAGGATGCCGGAGAACGCGATCGCCATCGCTCCGAGCCCCGCCGTCATCACGGGTCGATCGGCAAGGGCGCCGAAGACGGAGACGATCATCGCTGCGCAGGGTAGCCGAGCGGTCAGGCCGTTCGCATATGGCTTGCCGTCCGCTGATCGGCCGACGACACTTGCCGGGTGACCGAGAGTCCGACCGGAACCGTCACGTTCCTGTTCACCGACATCGAGGGTTCGACCCGCCTCGCCCAGGACCTGGGCGAGGAGTGGCCGCCCCTCCTGGAGCGGCATCGCCAGATCGCGCGAGCGGCGTGGGCGGAGCAGCACGGCGTCGAGATCGGGACGGAGGGTGACTCCTTCTTCGTGGTCTTCACCAGCGCACCGCAGGCGGTTGCGGCGGCGGTGGCGGTACAGCGCGGCCTGGGCGCAGAGGCGTGGCCGGTCGGCGGCCAGGTCCGCAGCCGGATGGGGCTGCACACCGGCGAGGGCGTGCTGAGCGGCGGCTCCTACGTGGGGCTCGACGTGCATCGCGCGGCGCGGATTGCCAACGCGGGGCACGGCGGCCAGGTGCTCCTCTCGGCCACCACTCGAGCACTGGTGGAGGGGAGCTTGCCCGATGGCGTCTCGCTGCGCGAGATGGGGGAGCATCGGCTCAAGGACCTGTCACGACCCGAGCGCATCTGGGACCTGGTCATCGAGGGAGCAGCCGGCGACTTCCCGCCGCTGCTCACCCTGAACGCGGTTCCAAATAACCTGCCGATGCAGCTGACCTCGTTCCTTGGGCGCCAGCGCGAGATCGCCGAGGGCCGGCAGCTGCTGATCGATGGTCGCCTGCTCACGCTGACCGGCCCGGGTGGGACGGGAAAGACCCGCCTCTCGCTGCAGATCGCGGCCGACGCCACCGATCGATTCGCGGACGGCGTCTATTTCGTGCCGCTGGGCACCATCAGCCAGTCCGACCTGGTGCTCCCCACCATCGCGCAGGCGCTGGGGCTGGTCGACCCGGGGACCCAGCCGCTCGACCGCCTGGCGGAGCACATCGGCGACAAGTGCATGCTGCTGGTGCTCGACAACTTCGAGCAGGTCAGCGACGCCGCCCCGCAGATCGCCGAGCTGCTGGTGCGGGCCACCAGGATCTCGGTGCTGGTCACCAGCCGCAGCCCGTTGCGGGTCTATGGTGAGCGCGAGTACCCGGTTCCGCCCCTCGGCGTCCCGGATCCGCAGCACCTTCCCGACCTGGAGCAGTTCTCGACGTACGAGTCGGTGGCGCTCTTCGTCGAGCGCGCCATGGCGGTGCGGCCCGGTTTCGCGGTAACCGGCGCCAACGCGCCGGCTGTGGCGGAGATCTGCGTGCGCCTTGACGGATTGCCGCTGGCGATCGAGCTGGCCGCCGCCCGGGTCCGCGTCCTCAGCCCGCAGGCGATCATGGAACGGCTGGGGGACCGGCTGAAGCTCCTCTCCGGCGGCTCCCGCGATCTTCCGGAACGCCAGCAGACGCTGCGCGGCGCGATCGCCTGGAGCCACGACCTGCTCGAGGAGGCAGACCAGCGCCTGTTCGCCCGCTTCGCGGTCTTCGCGGGGGGAGCCACGCTGGATGCCATCGAGCAGGTCGTATTCGACGCCGATGACGGGGCGGACCCCCTCGACGCGATCGCATCGCTGGTCGACAAGAGCCTGGTGCGCCAGGAGAGCGAGCCGGACGGTGAGCCGCGCTTCCGGATGCTGGGCACGATCCGCGAGTTCGCGATGGAGAAGCTCGCCGAGCGCGCCGAGGCCGACGGTCTCGCGGACCGGCACGCCGCCTGGATCCTGGCCCTGGTCGAGGCGGCGGGGGCATCGGTCTTCGGACCGGACAAGAAGGCGATCCTGGACCGATACGAGCGCGAGCACGACAACATCCGCGCCGCGCTTTCTCGCGCGATCGCCCGCGATCAGGCCGAGATGGCGATGCGCATCTTCGCGGCCTGCTGGCGGTTCTGGCAGATGCGCGGCTACCTCGCCGAAGCGCGGGAGCATGCCGAGCGTGTGCTCGCGCTCCCCGGCAGTACCGATCAACCCGACGCGCGAGGCGCAGCACTCGAGGCTGCGGGTGGGATCGCCTACTGGCAGGGCGACCTGGCGCCCGCCCGGGCCTGGTACGAGGGGGCACTCGAGATCGCACGGGCCTCGAATGACGAGGCTCGCATCGCCAACGCCATCTACAACCTGGCCAGCTCCGCGGGCATGGAGCACGATGACCAGGTGCGCGCGCACACCCTGGCACAGGAGGCGGTTGAGATCTATCGTCGGGTGGGGGACGACGCGGGGATCGGTCGCTCCCTCTGGGGTTTGGCCAACTCGTTTTACTTCTTCGGCGATTTCGCAGGCGGCATCGAGTTGGCTCGGGAGGCGCTGGAGGTCTTCCGGCGCATCGAAGATCGGTTCATGACCGGCTGGACGCTCTACATGATGGCCCTCTACAACCTGACCCTTGACCAGGCGGCCATGCGGCGGTTGCTCGAGGAGGCCCTCCCGCTCTTTACCGAGAGCGAGGACAAGTCCGGATACGCGCTCGTCTTCGACGCCTTCGCGGCGTTGTACTGGATCGAGGGCGACGTGAAGCGCGCCGTCAGGCTGGCGGGGTACGCGGCGGCCACGGAGGCGAGCGCCGGCACTGGCCTGGCCAAGATGAACCGCGAGTTCGCGGGCTTCTACCCGGAGACATTGACCGACGCTCCCTCGCTGGCTGCAGCCTTCATGGAAGGCCAACGGCTCACGGTCGAGCAGGCCACCGAACTCGCCCTGGGCCGCGGATAGGCCGAGCCTCAGGCGGGGGCGGCGAGGTCTCGGCGAGGGAAGATGATCAGCGCATAGGCGACCGGGATGACGATCGCGACGGCCAGGATCACGAAGTCCAGCCAGTCGGTGTTGCCGGTCAGGATGTTGCCGGGATTGAAGTGGTGGAAGAGCGAGTATTGCTGCGACCAGGCCACGTCGCGCCAGAGCGAGCCCAGGATCTCCAGGAAGTAGTTGACCAGGAGGTAGGCCATCGTCAGCCCCAGCGCCGGCGCGTGCCGGTCGAAGGTGACCGAGGCCGCCAGGCCGAACGCGGCGAAGGCCGCCCAGAGCATGACGCCGTTGAGGAAGACCAGCGGCATCAGACCCAGATCGAGCTCGTCGGTCACTCCCTGGATCGCGACGCCGATGAGCTGGCCGCCCAACAGCGCCAGCATCACGATCCCCACGAGGGTGGCCGAAGCCACCGCCAGCGTCACGTACAGCGTTCGGCGTGAGATCGGTCGCGACAGGAGCACCTCCAGCGTGCCGCCCTCGCGCTCGCCGGCGATGGCACTCACGGTCGAGCCGACGGCGAAGATGCCGACGAAGGCGATGGCCAGAGGATGCTGCAGCCCCAGGGTCAGTGCTCCCGGCAGCGTGAAGAGGCTGCCGGAGCCGAAATTCATGAGCTCCTCGGGGAACACACCTGAATTCGCGAGGTCCTTGAAGGCTTCGGCGAACTGGACGTAGATGATGGGGATCAGCATCCCCCAGCCGACGGACGCGACCACCACCGCCGCCAGCCGAACCCGGTTCCAGCGCAATGTCTGGAAGAAGAGGCGGAGGTTCAACCGCGTCGCTCCTCGCTGGCGTCGTCGCCAGCGTAGTACTCCAGGAACGCCTCCTCCAGCCGCGCCGGCTCGATGGTCAGGTCCTCCAGCGAAGGGGAGGCGATGGCGCGCACGAAGCCCGAGACGTCGCCCTGCAGGGTGGCCCGCATGCGATCGCCCACCACCTCGATGTCAGCCAGGCCGGGAATGCCGGCCAGGTCTGGCGCGACGCCCCGCCAGCGCAGCTCCACCTTCTTCTTGCGCCGTGCCAGCAGGTCGTCGACGTTCTGAAGCGCCATCAGGTGACCCGAGCGGATGATCGCGACGCGGTCGCAGATGCGCTCCACCTCCGACAGGACGTGGCTCGAGAAGAAGATGCTGCGGCCCTTCCGTCGCTGGTCGTCCATCAGCGCGTAGAAGGCGTGCTGCATGAGCGGGTCGAGCCCCTCGGTCGGCTCGTCCAGGATCGCCAGCTCCGGGTCGTGCTGCAGGGCCTGGATCACGCCGATCTTCTGCCGCATCCCGCGCGAGTAGTCCCGCACCCGCCTGCGCAGGACCGATGCCGGCATCTGCAGCCGTTCGCACAGCTCAGCTTGCATCGCCGAGCCCTGGCCCTGGAGGTCGGCCAGGTACTCGAGCGCATCGGCTCCGCTCAGCGAGTCGTAGAGGGCGATGCCGCCGGGGAGGTAGCCGGTCCGCCGCCGGATCTCGACCGAGTCGGCCATGATGTCGAGTCCCAGCACGGTCGCGGACCCCCGGGTCGGATGCAGGAAGCCGAGCAAGGTCCGGATCAGGGTCGACTTGCCCGCGCCGTTCGGCCCCAGGAAGCCGAAGATCTCGCCGGGGCGGATGTCGAGGGTCAGGTCGACGAGCGCCTCCACGTTGCCGTAATGCTTGGTCAGCGCATCGGTGGCGATGACCGCCTGCGGCGTGCCCATCGGCTCGGCGTCCATGGAGGGCAATCTACACCGATGCCGGGCAGCCGCGGGGGGTTGGGTGGCCGCGCTGGACCCGGTGCTACACTCTGCCTCCCGAACCGCCACGCGTCGACCGCTGCGGCGGTTCGTCGGTGTCACCCGTTGGAACGCCAGGAACTGCCCAATGAAGATCGCTGTCCCCCGCGAGACCGCGCCCGGCGAGACGCGCGTCGCGCTGACGCCGCAGGCCATCGCCGCCCTGCTCGAGGACGGCGTAGCGGTGGTCGTGCAGTCGGGCGCGGGCGACGCATCGTTCATCAGCGATGAGGCCTTCCGCGAGGCTGGAGCCACCATCGTCCCGGATGCGGCCGCCCTCTACGGCGACGCCGACGTGGTGGTGCGTGTTGGTCGGCCCTCGGACGAAGAGACCGGCATGCTGCGGTCCGGCGCGATCCTGATCGGGACGCTGGGGACCCTCGCCAATCCCGAGCTGGCACGCCGCCTGGCCGAGACCGGCGTGACGGCCATCAGCATGGATTCCATCCCTCGGATCTCCCGCGCCCAGAGCATGGACACTCTCTCCAGCCAGGCGACCGTGGGCGGCTACAAGGCGGTCCTGATTGCCGCCGAGCGGCTGCCGAAATTCATGCCGCTGCTCACCACCGCAGCGGGTACCGTCCGACCGGCGCGCGGGATCGTGATGGGCGCCGGCGTGGCGGGGCTGATGGCGATCGGCACCGCGCGGCGGCTTGGCGCGGTGGTCGAGGCGACCGACGTGCGGCCGGTCGTCAAGGAGCAGGTCGAGAGCCTGGGAGGGATCTTCATCGAGGTCGAGATGATCGAGGAGGAGAAGGCGAACGCCCAGACCGCCGGTGGCTACGCCCGCGAGATGAGCGACGACTACAAGGCCCGCCAGGCCGCGCTGATCGCCGAGCGGGTGAAGGAGGCGGACTTCGTGATCACCACCGCCCTCATCCCCGGGCGCCCCGCCCCGCGCCTGGTCACCGATGCGATGGTCGCCTCCATGAAGCCCGGCAGCGTCATCGTCGACATGGCCGCCGAGGCGGGCGGCAACGTCGAGGGAACCGAGGCCGGCAAGGAAGTGGTGAAGCACGGCGTGACCATCATCGGCCTCACCAACCTGCCGGCCACCATGCCCGGCAGCGCCACCGCCATGTACGCCAAGAACATGCAGACCCTCCTCAAGCACCTGATCAAGGACGGCGCCATCGCCCTCGACTTCACCGATGAGATCACCCGCGGCGCGACCATCACCCACGGCGGCAAGGTGGTCAATGAGGCGACCGCCAAGGCGCTGGGGATCGAGGTGGCCGATCCGGCGCCGGCTGCATCGGCTCCGGCCGGAGACTCGGTGTGAACGAGGCCGTCCAGACCCTCGCCACCGAAGCGCTGCTCCAGGCCCTCTTCGTCTTCGTGCTGGCCGCCTTCGTTGGCTACGAGGTGGTGAGCAAGGTGCCGACCATGCTGCACACCCCGCTCATGTCGGGGGCCAACGCGGTCCATGGCGTGATCGTGGTCGGGGCGATGCTGGTCGCCGCCTCGGCGGAGGGTCCACTGCGGATCGTGCTGGCCCTGCTCGGCGTGATCCTGGGCACGATCAACGTGGTCGGCGGCTTTGTCGTCACCGACCGGATGCTCGAGATGTTCAAGCGCCGCCCGGACGCCAAGCCATGACCACACTCGAGGTCGTCACCTTCTTCGTCTACCTGGTCGGCTCGGTCAGCTTCATCCTGGGCCTCAAGTTCCTCTCCTCGCCTGTCTCGGCGCGACGGGGCAACCGCCTGGCGGCGACCGGCATGGCGATCGTGGTCGGCTGGGTCTTCATCACCGAATTCCTGCTCCGCGACGGCGGGCTGTCGACCGTCTGGATCCTGGCCGTGGGCATCCCGGTCGGCGCGCTGGTCGGTGGGGTGGGGGCTCGCCGGGTGCCGATGACCGCCATGCCCCAGATGGTCGCCATCTTCAACGGCGCGGGCGGCGGCGCGGCGGCGCTGGTGGCCGCGGCCGAATTCCTGCGCGATGCGGGCGACTCCGGGCCCCTGCTGCCGGTGACCTTCATGGTGGCCACCCTGCTCGGCGCCGTCATCGGCGCCGTTTCCCTTACCGGTTCGGTCATCGCCTTCGGCAAGCTGCAGGGGATCGTCTCCGGGCTCCCGGTCACCTACCCCGGCGACAAGATCGTCACCGGCGCGCTGCTGGCCGGGATCCTGGTGCTTGGCGTCGTCTTGACCCTGGTCACCAACAGCGTGCCTCTCTTCCTGCTCTTCGTGGCGCTGGCGCTGGTGCTGGGCGTCGCCGCCGTGATGCCGATCGGCGGAGCCGACATGCCGGTCGTGGTCAGCCTGCTCAACGCCTACACCGGGATCGCCGTGGCGGCCACCGGTTTCGTGCTGAACAACTACGCGCTGCTCGTGGCCGGCACGCTGGTCGGCGCGTCCGGCACGATCCTGACCCAGCTGATGTGCCGGGCCATGAATCGGTCCATCTTCAACGTTCTGTTCGGCGCCTTCGGGACCGCCGGGGCGGTCACGGCGGGCGCCGGCGGTGACCAGGACGTGCGCGAGATCAGCGCCGATGACGCCGCGGTGCTGATGGCCTACGGCAAGAAGGTGATCATCGTGCCCGGCTACGGGATGGCCGTGGCGCAGGCGCAGCAGGCCGTGCGCGAGCTGATGGACCTGCTGATTGAGAAGGGCGTGGACGTCGAGTTCGCGATCCACCCGGTCGCCGGCCGCATGCCGGGGCACATGAACGTGCTGCTGGCCGAGGCGAACGTGCCCTACGACCGCCTCAAGGAGATGGACGAGATCAACGACGACTTCCCGAACGCGTCAGTGGCGCTCGTCATCGGCGCCAATGACGTCACCAACCCCGCTGCCAGGACCGATACCTCCTCGCCGATCTACGGCATGCCGATCCTCAATGTTGACCAGGCCGAGCACGTGATCGTGCTGAAGCGCTCGATGGCCGCCGGCTTCGCGGGAATCGACAACCCGCTCTACGCCGACCCCAAGACGACCATGCTGTTTGGTGATGCCAAGAAGAGCGTTGAGGCGCTGGTCAGCGGAGTCAAGGCAGCCTAGCCCTTTGGTCGTCTGGCGGATATCACTCTCGGTGGTACAACCACACCGATGACTGCCTCGGATTGCGCGATCTGCGCCGGCCCGGCGGGGGACCCGCAGCTTGACCGGGTGGAGGTCTGGCGCGACGACCTCTGGCGCCTCACCATGTCCCGACACGGACCGACGCTCGGATTCGGCTACCTGGAGCCGCTGCGGCACATTCCCTTTCTCGCCGACCTGGACGGTCCCGAGGCGGCGACCTTCGGTCCGGCCATCGCCCACGCGAGTGCCGTCTTGCGGGAGGCGAGTGGTGCGGCGATCGTCTACGCATACGTCTTCGGCGACGGCATCCCGCACCTGCACGTGCACCTCGCGCCCAACCAGCCGGAGGGTGTGCTCAGCACGGCCCTGATCAACGGTCCGCTGGAGGAGCGCAGGCTGCCGAGCGGGGCGACCATGATCACGAGCAGGGATCACCCGGACCTTCCGGAGCGTGAGGTCGTGGCCGTGATCGAACGAACGCGGGAGCTGATGGCGAGATGATCGATCGCTGGGTGGTCCTCGATGTCGGGGAGACGATCATCGATGAGACGCGGGTCTGGTCGATCTGGGCGGACATGCTCGGCATTCCACGGCTCACCTTCCTGGCGGGCTTCGGGGCGGTGCTGGCCCGCGGCGGCGAGCATCGCGACGTGTTCGAGCTCTTCAACGTCGCCGATTGGCGCACCGCCTGGCCCGAGCACGAGGCGATCTACGGCGGCTTCCAGGTCGACGACCTCTACCCCGATGCCATCCCCGCCATGGATGCGCTCCGCGGCCGCGGGTATCGGGTGGCCGTGATCGGCAACCAGCCCGCGAGCCGAGACGAGGAGCTGCGCCGGATCGGTGTCGAGGCCGAGGTGATCGCCATGTCGGCGGAGATGGGGGTCGCCAAGCCGTCCCAGGAGTTCTTCGAGCGCGCCCTCGAGCTGCTCGGCTCGCCCAGGGCGTCATCGGTCGCCTACGTCGGGGACCGGGTCGACAATGACGTGCTGCCGGCGGTCGTGGCCGGGATGCGCGCGGTCTGGATCCGGCGCGGACCGTGGGGCTTCATCGAGCGCCTGCCGGAAGGGGTGCACCCCGCGCTGATGGTCTCCTCGCTGACCGAGCTGGCAGACCGGATCGACGATGCCTGGTCCGGCTTGCCCGAGGCGGAGGAGAGCGACTAGACTCACCGGACCTCCTTCGGGAGCCAGGGCCGAGGCCGGGCCCGTATCGCCGGACCTGAGGTGGAGACTGCGCATCGCCGCGCGGTCTCTTCTGTTTTCGGAGAAGAACATGGACCTGACCCCGGAAGCCGTCACCCAGGCGACGTCCATCGGCGAGGTCGATCGGCTGCTGCGAGGCACGGATCCGATTCTCGTCAATCTCGGCGACAGCCTGCACCGACTCGCCAAGATGGCGGTCGAGCGGCCCGGGTGTCGGGTCCTTTCGGTTGTCGATGAGTCCGGCCTGCTCGTCGGCCTGGTGCCCGTGCGGCTGCTCGTGAACGACATCTTCCTGAAGATCGTGCCGGAGGAGTTCCTGGGCGTCATCACCGATATGGACGACGTGATGGAGTACGCCCGCCACCTCGGGGCGCGAACCGCCGGTGACATCATGCTGCGGCCCACCTCCGTGCGCCGTGACGCGACCGTGCGGGACGCGTTCGAGACGATGCACCACGCCCGCCTCAACGGCCTGCCGATTGTCGACGAGAAGGGCAGGGTCGTGAGCTACCTCGACCAGCTCGAGCTGCTCCTGGTCTGGGTGCGTGCCAGCGGGCGAGAGCCCCTCCTCCATCCGAGCGCGGACGCCGACACGGGCACCGACGGGGAATGACCGCCACTGTCGTCCTCGGCCTTGCCGTCTTCCTGGGCACGTATGTCCTGATCGCCACCGAGCGGGTCCACAAGACGATTGCCGCCATGGCCGGTGGCGTGGCGATGATCCTGCTCGGGATCGTCACCCAGGAGCAGGCGTTCGAGCACATCGACTTCAACGTCATCTTCCTGCTCGCCGGGATGATGATCCTGGCCGGGATCATCCGGAAGACCGGCGTCTTCGGCTGGATGGCGGTGCGCGCGGCGCGCTTCGCGGGGGGCGATGCCTATCGGGTGCTGGTGGTGATGAGTGTCATCACCGCGGTGGCGTCCGCTCTCCTCGACAACGTGACGACCGTTGTCCTGGTCGGGCCGATCACGCTCTTCCTCGCCGCTCGACTTGGGCTCAACCCGATGCCCCTGATCATTGCCGAGATCCTCGCCAGCAACATCGGCGGGACCGCGACCCTCATCGGCGACCCGCCGAACATCCTCATCGCCAGCGCGGCGAACATCGACTTCGCCACCTTCTTCCTGAACATGGGGCCGCTGGCGGGCATCGTGCTCGTCGTATTCCTGGTGGCTGCGCGGTGGCTCTTCCGCGGTCAGCTCGTCGTCGACCCGGAGATGCGCGACGCGCTCCTGGCTCTGGACGAGCGCCAGATGATCACCGACCCGACGCTGCTGCGGAGCTCGCTCGTCGTGCTCGGCCTGACCATGCTCGGCTTCGTGCTCCACGGACCGCTGGGGTACGAGCCGGCCACGGTGGCGCTGACGGGCGCGGTGGCGCTGATGGTGGTGGCCAGGGAGAACCCGCACGAGGTGCTGCGGGAGGTCGAGTGGCCGACCCTCTTCTTCTTCATCGGCCTCTTCATGCTCATCGCCGGCGTGATCGAGATCGGCATGATCGAGGCCATCGCCACCGCGCTGACCGATCTGACCGGCGGCGCGCTGGCCGGTGGCGCGATCGTCATCCTGTGGCTCTCGGCGGTCCTGTCGGGAGTGGTCGACAACATCCCGTACACCGCCACGATGCTCCCCGTCGTGGAGCAGATGTCGGAGCCGCACGGTGGGTCGCAGGCGCTGTGGTGGGCGCTGGCGGCCGGTGCCGACATGGGGGGCAACCTGACCATCATCGGGGCATCCGCAAACGTGATCCTGGCCAGCATGTCCGAGCGCGAGGGCCATCCCATCGGCTTCTGGACCTTCATGAAGTATGCGGTGCCGGTCACCCTCGGCAGCATCCTGATCTCGACCGCCTACATCTGGCTGCGCTACCTGCTGTAGGGCGTCGCCCGCGCGCCAGGGCAGCCTGGAACATGCAGGAGGCCCCTCGCGGACGAGGGGCCTCCTGAGCGTGAACCAGGGAACGGTTGGGGCTACTCGCCTCCCTCGGTGACCTCCACGACAGCCTTCTCGAAGTCGTCGCCGGTCGCTTCCTCGAGCCCGTCGAGGGCAGCCTCGGCGAGATCGGTGCGGAACGCTTCGTCGGGCGGCTCGGCCGCGATGATGTCGGCCTCGAGCGCCGTGTCCACGGTCTGCGCCCAGGCATCAGCGCTCAGGATGCCGATCCCGTCAGGCGACGGCCAGATCAGCGCGTTGATCTCGTTCATCATCCACTTCTGGTGGCCGGCGCCGAGCGTGCTGCCGTTGTCGACCACGAACTGCTCGCATGCCGCGGCGTTATCACGGCAGTAGATCCAGCCCTTAAACGATGCCCGCAGGAACTTGGTGGCGACGTCCTCGTTGTCGCCCTCGGCGAGCCACGCGGCGCGCGCCCAGACGGCGTCCTGCAGCATCGCCGTCCCGACCTCGTTGTAGTCGATGACGTTGATGTCGTCTTCCGTGTACAGCTCGCCCGTGACCGGGTTGATCGTTTAGAGGAGCTGGGCGTACTCGTTGTAGATCATCGCTTCGGCAACGTCGACGCAGTCGGTATCGGCCTCCGCGCAACCGTCATAGGCGGCGAGCAGCTCGGCCATGCTGAAGCCCTGGGTCACCTGGGTGAAGTCGACCCCCGGCTCCAGGCCTTCCTTCCGGGCGGAGGCGATCACCTCGAGCTCATTGCCGAAGCCCCAGGCTCCCACCTTCTTGCCGGCGAAGTCAGCCGGGGAGGTAATGCCACTGTCCTTCCAGGAGACCGAGAGCGTCCCGGCACGCTGGAAGACCTGGGCGATATTCACAAGGTCGGAGCCTGCCTCGCTCTCGCGCGCCTGGAGCACCTTCGGCACCCAGGCGAGCGTGAATTCCGGTCCGTCCGACGCCGATCCGACGACCTGCGGAGCGATCTCGGCGCTGCCGGGGACGATCTCGACATCGAGGCCCTCATCCTCGTAGTAACCGAGCTCCTGCGCCGCGTAGTAGCCGGCGAACTGGGCCTGCGGGAACCACTGCAGCTGCAGGCGCACCGTGGTGAGTTCGACACTCGCGCCCGGCCCAGCCTGGCACGCGGCGAGCACGAACATGACGCTGACGCCGATCGCCAGCCCGATTCTGGGAACCCTCATCTCCACTCCTCGATCAATTCGTCGGCCCGGGGGCGGGCCACCTTCGGCAATAGGCTGATTTTAGGGGCGGCACCAGTCGCTGGCCAGCCCTAGCCGGTCACGCCACGCGTTCGCCACGCACCGAAGGATGCCAGGGGATCAGGAACCGCTCGGCCCCGGCGACCACGAGGTACATCACGATCCCGGTCACCGACACGACCAGGATGGCGGCCCAGGTGACCTCGAAGGCGAGCGTGCTCGCGCTCTCGACCACGACGCGGCCGAGAGCGACGTTCAGGCCGCCGAAGTACTCGCCGACGACCGCCCCGATCAGGCTCAGGGTGGTGCCGATCTTCAGGCCGGTCAGGAAGAAGGGGAGCGCATTCGGGATGCGGACCTTGCGCAGTACCGCCATGTCACGAGCCGCGTACGAGCGCATCAGCTCCAGGGCCGATGCATCGACCTGGGTCAGTCCACGCAGCACGTTGATCATGATCGGGAAGAAGACCAGGGCGGCCGAGATGGCCATCTTGGAGTAGGGGCTCTGCGACCCGAACCAGTTGTTTGCGATTGGCGCAAAGGCCACGATCGGGATGGCGTTCACCGCGATACCGATTGGCAGCACGATGTCGCGGGCGCTTGGAAACCGCGCCACCACGAAGGCCACCGCGAGGCCCAGCAGCGCGCCGGCGATCAGGCCGCCGCCCGCCTCCTGCAGGGTGACCTGGGCGGCCGGAAAGATCTGGTAGCCGGCCTGCCAGTTCTCGAACAGGGCATTTACGATCGAGGAGGGGGCCGGCAGGATGAAGGCACGGATCTCTAATGCTCGAATCACCGCCTCCCAGATGGCAATTCCCCCTACTCCGACGATGATCGCCGGCAGGTAGCGGACAAGCCGAGCCCGGGCCTTCCTCACCCGATCAGCCCCTCCGCCTCGGCCCGTTCGAGCGAGGCGATTGCTCCGTCGCGTCGCTCCTCCCCGCCGCGCAGCGCCTCGCGCACCTCGGTCACCATTTCGAAGTAGCGGCGGCTCTCACGCGTCTCGACCCCGCGCGGGCGGGGCAGGTCGATCTCGACAACCCGCGTGATGCGCCCCGGCCGCGCGCTCATCACCACCACCCGGCTTGACAGGAAGACGGCCTCGGGGATCGAGTGCGTGACGAAGACGACGGTGATGCCGGTCTGCTCCCAGATCCGCAGCACCTCGGAGTTCATCCGTTCGCGGGTCATCTCGTCGAGCGCGCCGAACGGCTCGTCCATCAGGAGGATCGACGGCGAGAAGGTGAGCGCCCTCGCGATCGCCACGCGTTGCTGCATCCCGCCCGAAAGCTGGTAGGGATGGTGCCGCGCGAAATCGGTCAGCTCGACCAGCGCGAGCATCTCGCGCACCCTGGCGTCGCGGGCCGCGCGATCCTGGGTGGTCAGCTCGAGCGGCAGCCGGACGTTCTCCTCGACGGTGCGCCACTCGAACAGGACGGGCGCCTGGAAGACCATCCCGTAGTCGCGGTCGATGCGGGCCTGATGCGCCGGCTTGCCATTGACCGTCACCACGCCGCCGGAAGGTTGCGTCAGGTCTCCAATCAGCCGCAGCAGGGTCGACTTGCCGCAGCCAGAGGGGCCGATGAGCGACACGAATTCGCCACGCCGCAGCTCGAGGTCAATCCCAGTGACGGCCGTCATCGTCTCGCCGCTCGGCAGCGCGAAGGTCTTTTCCAGCCCCGCCAGACGGACGACTGTCGGATCGGCGGCCGAGTCCATGGTCATCCCGCGGACGCCTCCGGCCGGCCGCGCAGCACGCGCAGCTCGACCAGGCGGACCAGGGCGTAGAAGGTGATGCCGAGCAGGGAGGCCACGAAGATGGCGCTCCAGAGCTTCGCCGGGTTGGTGACGTACTGCTGGTTGAACTCGATGATCGACCAGCCAAGGCCGTTCTGGATCGCCCCCGGTCCTTCTCCGATGATCGCCCCGACGATGCTCGCCGTGGCCGTGATCTTAAGGGCGGTGAACAGGAATGGCAGCGACGCCGGCAAGCGGAGCTTCCAGAGGATTGAGCGGCGCGATGCCGCGTACGACCGCATCAGCTCCAGCGCTCGCGGGTCGGGTGAACGCAACCCCCGGATCATGGCGATCGTCACCGGGAAGAAGGTGAGATAAGTGGCGATGATCACCACGCTCATCACGTTGTTGCCAAAGAAGAAGACGATCATCGGCGCCAGCGCCACGATCGGGATCGTCTGGCTGGCGACGACGTAGGGCACGAACGCACGCTCGAGCAGCTGCGAGTGCACAAAGGCGGCGGCCAGGCTGACGCCCAGGAGGCCTCCAAGGCCGAAGCCGATCGCCGCCTCACGCCACGTGTACAGGGCCTTGAGGATGAGATACACGAACAGCGACTGATCCGCGTTACGCCGATACGGTCCTGCCATGGTGTCGACAATGTCCCAGAGGTGCGGCAGGCTCTGGTCATTGACCGTGGTGATCTTCAGCGGAGGGCGCCACTCCAATCCGAAGTAACGCCAGGGATCGCCGCCGATGAACTTGAGCCCCTCCCAGACGAGGAAGACGGCGACCAGGAAGAGCAGGTAGATCCCAATCCTGCCGAGCCGTGAGCGACGTGGCGCGGCCGGCTCAGGCGATCGCCGCATCGGTCGCATCGAGGGCCCGATCGATGACCGCGAACCCCTCGCGCAGCTGCTCCTCGGTGATGCACAGCGGCGGGTTGGTGAAGACCTGGTTCCAATGCAGCATCGTGTACAGGCCGTCGGCTCGGAGCTGTGCCTCGAGCGCGGTCATCTCCGGCGATGAGCCGTTGAACGAGGCCATCGGCTCCATGGTGTCTCGTGAGCGAACCAGCTCGAAGACCCCGAACAGGCCGATGCTGCGCACGGTGCCGACGCTTGGATGCCGCTCCTGGAGGCCGGCCAGCAGCTCCTTCAGCACCGGGTCGAGCCGCGCGGCGTTGCCGACCATGTCCTCGTCGCGCAGCACGCTGACCGCCGCGATGGCCGCAGCGCAGCTGATCGGATGGGACGAATAAGTCAGCCCGCCGAAGTAGACCTTCTCGTTGAAGTAGTCGGCGATCCTGGGACCCATCGCCACCGCACCGAGCGGGAGATAGGAGCTGGTCAGCCCCTTGGCCATCGTCATCAGGTCCGGCACCACGCCCCAGTGGTCCACCGCGAACCAGCGCCCGGTGCGGCCGAAGCCGGCCATCACCTCGTCGCAGATCATCACGATGCCGTGCTTCGTGCACAGCTCGCGGATCCCCTCGAGGTAGCCGACGGGAGGGATGAGGATGCCGTTGGTGCCGGCGACCGTCTCCATGATGAAGGCGGCGATGGTGTGCGGCCCCTCGTATTGCATCACCTCTTCGATGTAGGCAAGATGCTGCTCGACCGGCTCCGGCTCGCCGCGCGCCCAGCGCCACGGGTCGAGGACGCGAATGATCCCCGGCACGCCGGGCTCGTTTGCCCAGCGCCGCGGGTCGCCAGTTGCGCTGATCGCCCCGGCGGTCGCGCCGTGGTAGGAGCGGTGGTAGGCCATCACCTTCTGGCGCCCGGTCACCGTGCGCGCCATGCGCAGCGCATTCTCGTTCGCCTCCGCCCCACCCAGCGTGAAGAAGAACTTCTTCAGGTCGCCGGGCGTCACCTCCGCCAGCAGCTGCCCCAGCCGGCCGCGCACCTCGGTCGCGAACTGCGGCGCCGCGAATGCCAGCTTGTTGGCCTGCTCGGCGATGGCGTCCGCCACGCGCTTGTTGCCGTGGCCGATGTTGATGCTCATCAGCTGGCTGTTGAAGTCGAGGTAGCGCTTGCCGTCCGGATCCCAGAAATAGACCCCCTCGGCCCGGTCGATGACGATCGGGTTGATCTTGGCCTGGGCTGACCAGGAGAAGAATGTGTACTCGCGGTTGAGACGCAGGATCTCGTCGGTGGTGAGCCGACCGGTCGCGGTGACGGTCATCGGTACCTCGGGCGCAGCGGGTGCGCTGATCGTGTGGGAAGGCGATTAGACCACACGCGGGAAAGCCCACTCCCCGGCGTCATGCCTCCGGGTCTTTCCGTTCCCCTGTCGTCCCCCGCGTATTCGCTCAGCGCATGAAATCGCGCAGGAAGCTCCCTTCCCGTGTCGTCCCACTCCGCTGGCGAATGACACGCCACCGGAAGCCGCGCATCGGTGCGTTTCTATGCGTGTGGTGCATGGCCCTGCCTTCGGAGCCGCCCGTCCATAAGCCAGGGTTATCGTCGTGCACGAGAACCGTCCCATCGGTGCCGTTTGATGACCCGCGTTGATACTGCGTCACCGATGAACCTCGATCGGTGCACGAGCATGAGTCAGCCTTATCAAGCCGCCTCTATGGGCGTGGTTCCGATTCCGACCGTCATCGGTCGTCGAGGGGGAGGGTTAGCGCGCTGCGCGCAGGATCGCGTCGGCGGTGCGGTCGATATCGGCCTCTGTGGTCGACCAGTTGCTCACGCTGATGCGGATGGCGGCCCGCCCCTGCCAGGTGGTGCCTCCCATCCATGCCTCGCCGCCATCCTGGACGCGAGTCATCACTTCGCGGGTGAAATCGTCGCCGTCTCCGCCGTCAGGCGCGTCGAAGCGGACCAGGACCTGGTTCAGCACGACCTCGTTGAGGATCTCGACGCCATCGGCTGCGGCGAGGCGCGAGGCCATGCGTTGGGCGAGGCGACAGCAGCGCTCGATCATCTCGCGCACGCCGTTGCGCCCAAGCGAGCGAAGCGCGGCGTACACGGTGAAGCCACGCGCGCGGCGCGAGGAGTCGAGAACGAATTCCCACCCATCGCGCTGGTCGTGGCCCTGCATCAGGTACGGGGCCCTGGCCGACATTGCGGCGCGCTGCGCGGCCGGGTCGCGAACCGCCACGAAGCCGCAGTCGTAGCCGACGTTCAGCCACTTGTGGGCGTCGGTGGCCCAGGAGTCGGCCCGCGCGACGCCGGCGACCAGGTGGCTGAGCGAGGGGCTGACGCTGGCCCACAGCCCGAAGGCACCGTCGACGTGGATCCACGCATTGGGGTGGCCGGCGACGGCGTCCGCGACCGCGTCGGCAGGGTCGAAGGCGCCGGAGTTCACATTGCCGGCCTGGATGCAGACGATGGTGGGCACGCTCTGGTCGAGCGCCTCGGGCAGCAGCTCGGCCCGCATCCGGCCCTGGTCGTCGGCGGGAACGCGAACCACCCGCTCGCGCCCGAATCCCAGGTACTGCAGCGCGGTCAACACCGTCGAGTGTGCGTCGCCGCCGATCACGACCCGAATCTCCGGCGCCCCATACAGGCCGCGCGCCTCGATGTCCCAACCCGCCCTGGTCAGGACGGCATGCCGGGCGGCCGCGAGACCGACCGCGTTGCCGAGGCCGGCGCCGGTCGGGAAGCCGACCCCCGCGTCGGCGGGGAGGCCGAGCAGATCGAGCATCCAGGATCCCGCCACCAGCTCGGCGGCAGCTGCGGCCGGCGACAGTGCGTGGAGGACCGCGTTCTGGTTCCAGGCCCCCGCCAGCCAGTCGGCGCCGGTCGCGGCCGGCAGGGCTCCACCGACCACGAACCCGAAATAGCGCGGTCCAGCCGAGGCGACGAGTCCCGGGTCCAGGATCCGAGCCATCTCCTCGATCACGGTCACCGGATCCTCACCGGCATCGGGGAGCGGACCGCCGAGCTCGGCCGCAAGGCTGGCGGCGTCGGTCTGGGCGCCGACGTGGCGCTCGGTCAGCCCGGACAGGAACGCGATCCCGAGCTCGGACGCCCGGCGCATCGCCCGCTCCCGCGCGTCCATCGCAGCTACGCCGGTGTCGCGCTCGGCGCGCGCAGCTTCTCACCGACGAGGGTGGCCAGGCGCTCGGCGATCGCCCACCAGTCGAATGACTCGGTCACGTCCGAGGCGTTGACGATGAGGAGCCGCTGCCCGGGGATGTAGATCGGGATGATGCGGTCGAGGATCGCCTCGATCTCGTCGCGGAACGCATCGCTGGTCGACCGCACGCCGTCTGCCTGCAGCGCGACGTCGGGCAGCAGGCGCACGAACAGGTCGTAGGTCGTGGCCCAGCGGCGGATGAGAGGCTCCACCCCGAACGGGTCGGCGCCATCGGTCACCCGCAGGAAGTACGCGAAGTTGTCCACCACGGACCGATCCGTCACGAGAACTTCCGCCCGCTTGCGAAGCTCCAGCTCCTGCTGGATCTGGGCCATCAGCACCCAGAGCTGCGCCTCCGGCGTGGCCCCTTCGTTGAGGCCGAGCGGGTTGAAGCGGATCACCTCGCGGCCGACCTCGACGCTGCGCCCCGCCCTCCCGACCGTGCTGGCGAAGGCGTGCACGGCATTCGTCTTGCGCACGGAATGCGAGCCGATGAACGCGATCTTGGCCGGATGGTTCCAGGACATGGGCGGCGCCAGTGTATCGCCGGCCATCATGCGGCCGTGGCTGCGGCATCCTGATTTCGGCTGTGGAGAGAGGGGCGTCGGCGCCTCAGCGTGCCTTGCGGAAGACGAGGACGCTGACCAGCCCGATGGTCACCAGCATGCCGATGACGAGCAGCAACCTGCCCGGCAGCCCTCCCGCCGTTCCGCTATCGGTCGAATCAGCTGGCGGACGTGCATCGCTCGGACGCAGCGCCGCCAGGTCGCCAGACCAGATCTGCGTGTTGGAACAGGCGTTATCGGTAAGCTCCGCATTGACGACGGAAGCGAAGACCAGATACTTGCCGTTCGCCTCCCAGCTCCGATCGACGCCCGTGATGGCGTTCCCGTCCGGCCCCCCGTTGACCATCGCACGAGCTGGCAGATCCGGCCCGCGCCATACCTCGTCGACGGCGAAGGACGCAGTCCGGCCTGCGTTTTCCAGGCCAACCACTGTCCCGACAAACACGCTGTCGGCGTCGCGGAGGGCCTGGTCGATCGGGACGGGTGGAGCACAGGAGGCTGCCGCCGGCATGGCGCCCATCACCATCCCTGCCGCGGCTGCCAGCAGCGCAACGCCGAGTTTTCTCATCGGCGACTTGGACGCCTTCGCTCGTCGATCGGTTGCATGGTGCGGTGTAGAGTATCGGCTCCTTCGACCATCTCACCGCCCGAAGGGCGAGGAGGAACCCGATGGCGCGAGTCGTCCGCGCGGCCCTGTTGCAGGCCGACTGGACCGGCGACAAGGAGTCGATGATCGCGAAGCACGAGAAGTACGCGCGCGAGGCTGCCAAGCAGCGCGCCAAGGTGATGTGCTTCCAGGAGCTCTTCTACGGCCCCTATTTCTGCCAGGTGCAGGACCCGCAGTACTTCGCCTATACCGAGAAGATCCCCGGCGGGCCGACGACCGAGCGCATGCAGGCGCTGGCCAAGGAGACCGGCATGGTCCTGATCGTGCCGATGTACGAGGAAGACGCCGAGACGACCGGGATCTACTACAACACCGCCGCCGTGATCGACGCCGACGGCACGTACCTTGGCAAGTACCGCAAGACCCACATTCCCCACGTCAAGGGCTTCTGGGAGAAGTTCTACTTCCGCCCCGGCAACATGGGCTATCCGGTCTTCGACACTGCCGTCGGGAAGGTGGGGGTCTACATCTGCTACGACCGCCACTTCCCGGAGGGAGCCCGGGCGCTGGGGCTCAACGGGGCGGAGCTGGTCTTCATCCCCTCGGCAACCTCGCGCGGGTTGAGTGAGTACCTGTGGCGCGTGGAGCAGGTCTCACACGCGCTGGCGAATGGCTACTACGTCGGGACGATCAACCGGGTCGGGATCGAGCCGCTGGGCGAGGACGACTTCTACGGCCAGTCCTACTTCGTCGATCCGCGCGGCCAGTTCGTCGGGAACGTGGGCGATGCCCACAAGGAGGAGCTGCTCGTCCGCGACCTCGACATGGACATGATCACCGAGGTCCGCCAGCTCTGGCAGTTCTACCGCGATCGACGCCCGGATGCCTACGCCGACCTGGTGCGACCCTAGCCCTGTTGCCGCCGCTTACCAATGGAGTTGGTGAAACGTCATCGATGGACGTCTGCAACGGCCGCGTGGGGCCCGATTACCGTGGTTTTACCAGTGGCGCTGGTGAGGCGACGCGCGAACGGCGTCTCGGGCGCATTTGTACCAACCACATTGGTAGGCGGGAGTCATAGAGGAGCCGATGGACTTCGGATTCACGCTCAAGCCCGAGAACGACCTCAACCGCACCGTCGACCTGACCAAGCGCGCGGAGGCCAACGGCTTCAGCTATGGCTGGCTCTTCGACAGCCACGTGCTGTGGCGCGAGGCGTACGTGCTGCTGACCCTCATGGTCCAGGCCAGCGAGCGGCTGCGCCTCGGCACCTGCGTGACCAATCCAGCGACGCGCGAGCCGTCGGTGACGGCATCGGCCCTGGCTGTCCTCGATGAGCTGAGCGGGGGTCGGATGGACCTGGGGATCGGCCGCGGCGACAGTGCACGGCGGGTGCTCGGCAAGCCGCCGACCACCATGAAGACGCTGGAAGAGGCGATCTCTGTCATCCGCGACCTCGTGGAAGGGCGCAGCGTCACCTTCGAGGGGACCGAGCTGGTCTTCCCGTGGACGGGCAAGTGGAAGTTACCCGTGTGGGTGGCCGGCTATGGGCCGATGGCGCTGGCCATGACCGGCCGAGTCGCGGATGGGCTCATCCTCCAGCTCGCCGATCCAGACCTGATTCGCTGGTTCGTCTCACAGCTGCGCGAAGCGGAGGCGTCCGCGGGTCGCCCGTCCGGAAGCGTCAAGGTCCAGGCGGCCGCACCCGCGCACATCGGCCCGCGCGAGGTCGGCCGCGAACGCACTCGGTGGTTCCCCGCACTGGTCAGCAATCATGTCGTCGACCTCGTCAACAAGTACCCGCGCGAGCAGCTGCCTGAGGCGCTGACCGGCTACATCGGCAACCGGGAGGGCTATGACTACCACCACCACGCTGAGGTCGGTTCCGGCAACGCCGCCTTCGTTGGCGACGGGGTGACGGATCGGTTCTGCGTGCTGGGCGAAGCCGAGGAGCACGTCGCCAAGCTGCATGAGCTGGCCGATGCGGGCGTCGACCAGTTCAATATGTACCTGATGAACGGCGACGAGGAGGACCAGCTGGAGGCCTACGGCCGCCAGATCGTGCCGCTGCTCTCGGCCGCGAGCAGGACCCATGCCTGATCTCGAGCAGCTGGAAGCAGCGGCGGAGGAACGCTGGCTGGGCCAATGGCTGGTCGGGCCGACGCGCATCCGCTACGAGGAGCTGCCACCCCAGGCCGGCGATGTCGCGCCGGACCCGATGCTGCTCGACACGTCGGGCGAGCCGCGGCGCCTCTCCGACTTCTGGGCCCACGGGCCACTGCTCGTCATCTTCATGCGCCATTTCGGCTGCTCGTGCCTGATGGAGCGCTGGGAGGGGCTGAAGTTCGAGCTGAGCGCTTTCGCCGAAGCTGGTGCCCGAGTCGTCGCCATCTGCCAGTCCGAGCCGAAACGGGCACGGGCCGTGGCGGAGCGTCGCGAGTACCAGTTCCCACTCCTGTGCGATCCGGACCTGGCAGCCTATCGGGCATTCGGCCTGCTCGAGGGGCAGCCGTCGCAGATCCTGCACGACTTCCCGTGGCGGCCGGGGGACGAAGAGACGGCGCGGACACTCTTCATTGAGCCGCGGCGGGGGACGGAGCGGGCGGTGGTCGACTCCCCCTGGCAGCTTCCGGGTGAATTCGTGATCGGCTCCAACGGGCGCATCGCGCTGGCGCACCGCTACCAGTACTGCGAGGACCTTCCGCCGAAGACGGTCCTCCTTGGCGCCATTGCCGCGGCGGAGGGCTGAGATGGCCACGACCGTCCGCAAGATCGATCAGCTGCGCCAAAGCATCGCGCCGTTCATGGCGTTCTTCACCGGCCCGTTCAGCAAGCTGAACGCCAATCCGGAGATCGCCAACTTCGCGGTTGGCAATCCCCAGGACTTCCCGATGCCGGCCTATGTCGACTCGCTCCGAAAGCACCTCGAGCCACGTCGCCGCGACTGGTTCGCCTACAAGGACAGCGAGCCGAAGTCGAGGATCGCGGTGGCCCGCGGCCTGTCGCAGCGGACAGGAATGGAGTGGGACCCCGCCGACGTGGCGATGACCAACGGCGGCTTCGCGGCCCTGGCCGTCGCCATGCGCGCGCTGGTCGAGCCGGGTGACGAGGTCATCTTCCTCTCGCCGCCGTGGTTCTTCTACGAGTTCATGATCCTCGCCGCCGACGGCGTGCCGGTCCGGCTCCACCTCGCCCCGCCAGCCTTTGAGCCGGACCTCGAGGCGATCGCAGCTGCGATCACGCCGCGGACCCGGGCCCTGCTCTTCAACTCGCCGCACAACCCCAGTGGGCGGGTCTATCCGCTCGAGACGCTCGAGGCGCTGGCACGGACCCTGACCGATGCTTCAGCCCGCATCGGCCACCCGATCTTCCTGGTCTCCGATGAGCCCTACAACCGGATCATTTTCGATGGCCGCACCTTCCACTCACCGGCGGAAGCGTATCCGCACACGGTCGTCACCTATTCCTATGGGAAGCAGCTGCTGGCACCGGGTCAGCGCATCGGCTACCTGACCGTGCCTCCCACCATGCCCGACCGCGAGGCGTTCCGCGAGACGGTCTTCGTGTCGCAGTTTGCGACCGGCTACGCATTCCCGAATGCGCTGCTGCAGCACGCTATCGAGGATCTCGAGGAGCTGTTGATCGACATCGCCGCCATGCAGCGCCGCCGTGATCGGCTGGTCGGCGCCCTGCGCGAGATCGGCTACGAGACGACCATGCCGGAGGGCAGCTTCTACGTCATGGCGCGCGCGCCGATCGCGGACGACGTGGCCTTCTCCGACCTGCTCGCCAAGCACCGCGTGCTGGTGCTGCCGGGGACCATCGTCGAGGTGCCGGGCTGGTTCCGGATCAGCCTCACCGCCACCGACGAGATGGTCGAGCGCGGAATCCCGGGCTTCGCCGCCGCGTACGCAGAGGCAGAGGAAGGAACATGAGATGAAGCCAAGCTTCGTGGCCGGCTTCGCGCCGATCGTGAAGGACGTGGAAGCCAGCCGCGCCTTCTGGGTCGACGGCCTGGGCATCAAGATGGGGGAGACCGCGCCCGGCTACTGGGCCACCGACGACCTCGATGGCGTGAAGCACTTCGGCCTTTGGCCGCTCTCCGAGGCAGCCGACGCGTGCTTCGGCACGGCCACCTGGCCGGCGGACATCCCCGAGCCGACGGCAGGGGTCGAGCTCGACGTCGAGTCGGCGGATGCCGTTGCTCCCGCCGCGGCCGAGATGGCGGCGCGTGGGTATCGGCTCCTGGTCGAACCGAAGGTCGAGCCGTGGGGTCAGACCGTGGCTCGCCTCCTCAGCCCGGAGGGGATCCTGGTGGGCATCGTGTACACGCCCTGGATGCATCAGCAGGGGTCGGATCCCCTCGCGGGATGACCCGGACGATCACCGAGCCGGGCTAATTCTCATCGGCGGGGGCGTAAACCGGTAACTGCCGTGCCGTGCATCGTGAGGACGGCTTACCTCTCGCGAGGTCAGAAATAGATCATCAAGCCGAGGCATCGAGGGCACCGTGCCGTGGTGAGCCTCCACGGGTGAGAATTACGCGGTTCCGCACCAGCGCGCTACCATCGGTTCCCCCACCCCCGCGAACCGAGCCACGAACACCCCCACGCAGGGAGGAACGCGATGCGCACGCTGATCAAGAACGGCACCGTCGTCAACGCCGACGCCACCACCCGGGCCGACGTCCTGGTCGACGGCGAGAGGATTGCCATGATCGGCACCGACCTGGCCGCGACCGCCGACCGCACCGTGGACGCATCGGGCAAGTGGGTCATCCCCGGTGCCATCGACGTGCACACCCACATGGAGCTGCCCTTCGGGGGGACCGCTGCCAAGGACACCTTCGAGACCGGGACCCGCGCGGCTGCCTTCGGAGGGACGACGACCATCGTCGACTTCGCGGTCCAGCCCCGGGGCAAGGCGCTGCGCGACGGCCTCGACGCCTGGCATGAAAAGGCCGATGGCAATGCCTGCATCGACTACGGCTTCCACATGATAATCAGCGACGTCCGCGACGACGTCCTGGCCGAGATGGACACCCTGGTTGACGAGGGGGTGACCACCTTCAAGCTGTTCACCGCCTACCCCGGCGTCTTCTTCTCCGATGACGGGGCCATCTTCCGGGCGATGCAGCAGTCGGCGAAGAACGGCGGCCTGATCATGATGCACGCCGAGAATGGCCTGGCCATCGACGTGGTCGCCGGACAGACCTTCGACGCCGGCAACACGGATCCGTATTACCACGGCACCAGTCGCTCGCCAGTGCTGGAGGGCGAGGCGACCAACCGCGTCATCCGCCTCGCCGAGGTGGCGGGCGCGCCGGTCTACATCGTGCATCTCTCCGCCCGCGAGGCTTTGAACGAGGTCAGGCGAGCCCGCGACGAGGGCCTGCCCGCCTTCGCCGAGACCTGCCCGCAATACCTCTTCCTGTCACTCGAGGACATGGGAGGCGGCTTCAACGGCGCCAAGTTCGTGTGCTCACCGCCGCTGCGACCCGCCGACCACGCTGACGACCTGTGGCTGGGTCTCCTCAAGGACGACCTGCAGGTCGTGTCGACCGACCACTGCCCGTTTGACTTCCACGGACAGAAGGAGATGGGGGTCGGTGACTTCCGCAAGGTCCCGAACGGGCTGCCCGGGGTCGAGAACCGGGTCGACCTCCTCCACGACGGTGGGGTGGTGGCCGGGCGCCTGACTCCGAACCGATGGGTGGAGGTCATGTCGACCGCGCCGGCCCGCATGTTCGGGCTCCCGCAGAAGGGAGCCGTCGCGGTGGGGCTGGACGCGGACCTGGTGATCTACGACCCGGCGCGGAAGCACACCATCAGCGCCTCGACCCACCACATGAACGTCGACTATTCATGCTACGAGGGTCGCGAGGTGACTGGGGCCGCCGACGTCGTCTTGGCGCGCGGCAAGATCCTGGTGGATGGCGAGGAATGGCTGGGCGCCAGGGGCGACGGCCAATTTCTGAGGCGCCAGCGAAGTGCTTATCTGAAGTAGCCGCCCACTCGGGGTATCCTCGACCACCCAACCCCGAGGAGAAGGGACCGCGTGAACCGATTGCGGGCCGCTGCCGCACTGGCGACACTGGCCATTGTCCTCATTGCTTGCACTTCGGCAGCATCGAGCAACGCCGGCGAGCCGTCGACCGACGCAGCGGCGGCTGCCTCGGAGGAGCTTGCTCCCGATGGCGGCATCCTGCCGTCCTTGACCGAAGGAGCTGTCGCCGACCTCGAGGCCTGGATCCCCGACGCCGTCGCGGGCGTGGCAATGAAGAAGGTAAGCATGCGGGGCAACGAGTCCCTGCTTGAGTTCGACGCCGATGTCATCGGCACGTTACTTCAGGATCTCGGTGTTTCGGAGAACGAGGTGTCGCTGGCGATCGGAGTCGGCTACTCCGCGACCGTCAATTTCAGCGCAAGGATGTTTGTGTTTCGTGCCGCGGGAGTTGACTCCGACCGACTCGCAGTGGCCTTCAAGAAGGCCACTGATTCCTCGCGCGATACCCCGCTGGATTGGACCGCCACCACGATCGACGGCAAGCAGGTCGAGACGGCAGCCGACGGCCCTGCGACGAATTACCTGTACGTCGATGGTGACGTGCTGGTGTTCCTGGTCCCCAGCGACCAGGAAATCGCCGCTGAGATCATCAGCGGCCTGCCCTGAAACTCCAACCGGCGGCGATCTTCGTCAACGAGGGGGCCGGCTCGGCGCACTCGACGCGCGTGCGCTCCGCCGTGGCGCTCGCCCGTCGCGCGCTGGACGCGGACCTGCACGTCACCGCCACGCGCGACCGCGACGAGCTGCGCGCCTTCCTCGACGAGCGCTTGGGCGAGTACGCGACGGTCGTGATCGTGGGCGGCGACGGTTCGCTGGGGGTCGCCTACAACGCCGTGGCCGATCGGCCGGACGTCACCCTGGGCTACATCCCGGCCGGGTTCGGCAATGCGACCGCACACCTGCTGAACCTGCCCCGCCACCCGGCCGCGCTGGCCGGCGTCCTGCTGGCGGCTGAGGCTCGCCCGATCGACCTGGTGGCGGTGAATGGTCGCCTGGCGCTCTTCGCGGGGGCCGGCTGGGACGCGGATGTCGCGCGCCGATATACCGCCGGGGGTGCGCAACGCCTCCGCGGCTGGGCGACCGCGGTGGCCGCCTCGCTGCCCGATCTCGCACGGCGGCATCGGGTCCGGGTGGTGGCCGACGGTGCAACCATCCATGAAGGGCCGATGATTCTGATGGTGGCCAGCACGACCCCCTTCTACGGCCGTGGGCTGCTCGTCAACCCCGGTGCGCGCCCCGACGCCGGCCAGCTGACGGCGAGGGTCTACCCCGGCCCGGCGCCGCGCATGGCGGCTGAGGTGGGCCGCTGGGCATCGCGCCGGCCGCCTGCGGCGCAGGGCGTTCCGGCGACCACGTTGACCATCTCCAGCTTGACCTCGCGGCTGATCCCCGTCCAGGCCGATGGCGACCACATGGGCGAGGCGGGGGAGTGGCAGTTCGAGGTCCGTCCAGCCGCGGTGCGACTGATCGGGAAGTGGTGATCAAGGGCACCAATAAGCGGGCGGCGCGGTTGCGCGACCGAGACCATCGGCCTAGGCTGGACGGCACCATGACGACCCTGGCACTGGGTCGCCTTCCTCGCGATCGGCCTGAGACTGGCTGCTTATTTTCCAGTTAGGCCGCCTAACGGTCGCGAACGCTTGGTCTGCGGGACACGGCTTCGCCGGGTTCCATGTTCGCGATGACGCGGACATTGATGCAGACATTGTTAGCGAGGTAGGTCCAGATGAAACTGCGCGCAAGGCCGTTCCACAGGTTCACGGCCATTTTCATGGCGCTGGCGTTTATCGTGGCGTCGGCTACATCTGCGATAGCGCTGTCGCAGATCAACCCGGGAGATGACGCCGTGAGCGGCCAGACGTATGTCCGGCACGACGGCGGCAGTGACGACGCGGTCCTGCATTGCAACAACACTGGGACGAGCACTGCGCCGGACGCCAATCCAAACGACGACGATCTTGACAACAACGACGGAGGGAGCCGTCGCCAGGGCAACGAGCCGTTCTCCGTGATCGACCCCACTGATCCCCAGACGGTGGTCGCCGGCTGGAACGACTACTGCCAGACCGACCTGGGGGACGGCTGGCAGGGATTCGCCTACTCGCGCGACGGTGGCGAGACATGGGTCGACTCCTTCGTGCCCGGCTATCCAGAGGACACGTCCGCAGAGGGCCAGGCGTCTCCGCTGTTCGGCACCCACACCGATGCGGGCGACCCGATTGGCGCCTTCGACAACGACGGCAACCTCTTCGTCGGTGGGATCAGCTTCAACCGTGCCGATGCGATCAACGGCCACGTGTATGTCGCGAAGTACACGTCCGGCGATGTGGTCATTCCCGGGCTGACGCCGGACTACCCGGTCAACTACAAGCACACCCGCGTCGTCGGAATCGGCACCCCGTCGCGGAACTTCTTCGGGATCTTCCAGGACAAGCCGATGCTCGAGGTCGACCGCACCGATGAAGCCTCCGAGGGGAATGTCTACGTCTGCTGGTCGCGCTTCACCGGCTTCGGTCAGAACAAGATCTACCTCAGCCGGAGTACGGATAACGGGGAATCCTTCTCCAGGCCGATCCAGCTGACGACGCACGGCTTCAGCGGCTCGGTGCAGGGCTGCGACATCGCGATCGAGGGCGACGGCGACCTGTACGTCACCTTCCGCACCTTCAACGATGCGAGCGTGCCGGGAGCCAATGCCCTCTTCTTCGTGCGCTCGACCGATGCTGGAGCGAGCTTCAGCAGACCGAAGAAGATCCAAGACATCACGCCGTACAACCCGCTCGATGGCAGCCGCGACTGCGGTGACGGCGCGGAGCTCTGCCCAACCGGGTTCGTGTTCGCCCGCGTGCCCCTGGAGCCACGCTCAACGGCAGACCAGAACGCCACCACGGACGGTGTCTACCTCGTCTACAACGCGGTCGATCCGGCGACGATCGTCCCCAACCCGGCGAACAGCTACAACTCGGCCGGTCCAGGCAAGGTCGGCCGCTCAGTCGTCTACGTCGTCGCATCGACGGACGATGGAGCCACGTGGAGCAGCCCAGTCAAGGTAGACAACGCCGGGGGTGTCGGCCATCAGTTCTTCCCTGATATCGACGCGTTGAACGGCACCCTTGCAGTGGTCTGGCAGGACAGCCGGACCGACGACTGCTGGAGCGTCCAGCGGCCGATGGGCAACACCGCTTCGGCCACGGCGTGCGCCTCGGACGACGTGGTGAATACGTTCGTGGCTTCGGCATCGGCGTCCGATCTGAGCACCTGGTCGTCAATCAAGGTGTCGGACGTCGGGCACCAGCCCCAGTACGAGATGTTCGGTAATCGGCAGGTCCCGTTCCAGGGCGACTACAACTGGGTCTCCATCGTGGACGACGGGGGAGACCTGGAGGCGTATGTGACCTGGACCGATAACCGCAACGTCGTCCCGGGCACCGATCCACGCGAGACGGTGCAGGATGGTTTCGATGTCTTGCAATGCCGTGTGCTGGGGACTGACGGCGTGACGTACGGCGCCGACCAGTGCGCGAACGCCGGTGGCGTTGACCAGAACATCTACGGCAATCGGTTGTCAATCCCGTAGCAGCTGTCACCACAGTTGAGTACCGCGAGGCCCTCGGTTCCGACCGGGGGCCTCGCCCTATCCCGCGAAAGCCCTCCGCACCTGGTCCAACGCCGCAAAGGCCGCGCGTCGAGCGCGCTGCGGCCCGCTGCCGTGCACGCGCACCTCGACCATCGGCAGGCTGACGGTTCCGGTCACCGAGACGCGGACGCGGCTGCGACCATGGGCATCGGTCGGGAGCAGCGAGACCTGGATCACCGCGTCGGCCACCAGGGTGGACATGGCGCCGCCGCCGTCGAGCAGACCGCCAACAAATTGCGCCGACCCGGGAGCTGCCTCGGCAGCGGCCAGGATGGAGAGCAACGTGCCGCGGGTGTCGGCTTCCCACGAGGCGACGGTCGCGGCGCCCGCGCGCCCGAGTGCAGCGAGTGCCACTCCCGCGAGACCGGCTTCGTCGGTGCCATACGCCCGGTCGCCGAGGAGAGCCAGCGCACGCGCCACCGGCGCATCCAGGGCTTCCACCTCACCTCGGGTCCAGAAGCGCAGGTGCACGCCGTCGTCGTGCGCGTAGATGCCCGCATCAACGCCGGCACCGGGCTCCGCCAGCAGGTCGCCGACCATCTCGGCCAGGGCTGACTCGCCGATCCCAAACGTCTTCACGCTCCGCGCGTGGACGGGCCGCAGCGCGAAGCGGCCGGCAAGACGATGGACGACCTGCTCGTTCCACATGCGCCGCATCTCCGACGGGACTCCGGGCATCAACACCACGACCAACCCTTCCCGATCCACCCACCAACCGGGCGCGGAGCCGATGGGGTTGGGGAGCGCCGCGGCTGATGGCACACGCAGGGCCTGGCGCAGGTTGGACTCGGGCATCGTTCCGAAGGCCGCGAAGCGCTTCCGCAGCTGCGCCTCGAGGGCGTGGTCTGGGATCAGCTCCTCGCCCAGGGCATCGGCCAGTCCCTCGCGGGTCAGGTCGTCGTGGGTCGGCCCCAGGCCACCGGTGGCCACCACCAGCGGGACGCGGCCGCCGGCCTCGGCGAAGGCTGCGGCGATCACCGCCCGGTCATCGGGCAGCGCGCGGATGCTTCGCAGCGGGATCCCGAGGCGTGCGAGCGCCGATCCGAGGAAGGCTGCGTTGGTGTCGATCGTCTCCCCGGCGAGCAGCTCCGAGCCGATGCTGAGCAGCTCGGCGGTGGGTCCGTTGCTCTCGGGGTCCATCGGTCCGGAGTCTAGTAGCATGCGGAACGTGGCCTCATCCATGACGACAGCCGACACGATCACCCCGGAACTGCGGGAATGGCTGCTCAGCAAGCTGCGATTCCCGGTGATGGCCACCATCGGCAAGGACTGCATGCCGAAGCTGTCGGTGATCTGGTTCGACCTGGATCCCGATCGGGACGACGTGGTCCTGCTCAACACGCTCGCCGGTCGCATCAAGGATCGCCACCTGCGGCGTGACCCGCGCGTCAGCCTCTGCTTCGAGGAGGGGACCGATTACGTCACCATCGAGGGCCGCGCCGAGCTCTCTGACGACCGCGAGAAGGCACTTGCCAACATCTGGGCCATGGCCCACCGCTACGGGCAGGGCGAGGGCTCGTTCGCGATGGGCGACCGGGTCGACATCACGGTCCACGTCGAGCGGGTGATCCGCCACACGTGAGCTCGCCCGTCAAGCTGGGCATGCTGGCCTGGAACCAGTACACCACCTGGCCAGCTCTGCGCGCCGCGGCGGTCCACGCTGACGAGCTCGGCTACGACGACCTATGGACCTGGGACCACCTCTACCCGATCGTGGGCTCTGACCAGGGCCCGATGCTCGAGGGCTGGATGGTGATCGCCGGCTGGGCCGGTGCCACCGAGCGGGCTCGGATCGGGCTGATGGTCGGCGCCAACACGTACCGCAACCCAGCCCTGGTGGCCAAGATGGCGACCGCCCTGGATCACGTCTCCGGCGGGCGGGCGATCCTGGGAATCGGCGCAGCCTGGTTCGAGACCGAGCATACGGCCTTCGGGATCCCGTTCGGCGGCTCGCCCGGCGAGCGGCTGCGCTGGCTCGACGAGGCGGCCCGCATCATGCGCGGCATGCTCCTGGGTCAGCAGCCGTCTGGCGAGGAGTTCTATGCGGCGCGCGCCGTTCGGAACGACCCGCCGCCGGTGCAGGCGCGGTTCCCGCTGCTGATCGGGGGTGGTGGTGAGCGTCGCACGCTGCGGACCGTCGCGCTGTACGCGGACATGTGCAACCTCGGTGGTGGCTTCGAGAACGTCAAGCACAAGGACGAGGTCCTCCGCCGCCACTGCGCCGAGGTCGGGCGCGACGAATCCGAGATCGAGCGGACGGTGGGGATGGGGGTCACGGTCATCCGCGACACCGAGGCCGAGGCGCGCCGCGTGAACGACGAGCTCTTCGCGCACAACGGCAGGGCGCGGGCCTGGCCCAACCAGAACATCGGGACGCCGGAGCAGGTCGCCGAGATGATGCGGCCGTACCTGGGGATTGGGTTCCGGCACTTCATCATCGGTTTTCCTGCGCCCCACGACGGCGAGAGCATGGAGCGGTTGATCACCCAGGTGAAGCCGATGTTGGAGGCCGGCTGAGCCGGGCTGCTCGCCTCGGCGCCTTGGGCCGCTTACCAGTGACATTGGTACAACAGCGCGTCGGAGCCCTCCCGAGCCGTTCTGGGTGCAGTTCCGGCTCATTTGCACCAGCCCTGTTGGTAGCGCCGCGCCCGACGTGGGGTTGGGGCGCGGTTGTACCAATGGGATTGGTAGCGGAGCGCTCATAGGCCTGCTACTACCCACAGTGCTACATCGGCGCATGAAGGGCTCCAGATGTGCGCTGGCAGTCCTCAAGGTGCTCACCGGTCGCGCGGGAAGCGCCTCCGAGCCCCGATATGCGCGGATATAGCACTGGAGGTAATACCTGCGCGGCGTGCGCAGCAAAGAGAGCGCTACGCTCTCCCCATGAAAGTCACGCTCCTCGCCGGCGGGACCGGCGGCGCCAAGCTCGCCCACGGGTTCCAGATGGTGCTCCCGCCCGGGGACCTGACGGTGATCGTCAATGTGGGAGACGACGCCGAGCAGCACGGCCTGCTCGTCTGCCCCGACCTCGACACCATCATGTATACCCTCGCCGGCATCCCCGACCGCGAGCAGGGGTGGGGCGTGGCCGGGGACACGTTCACGGCCATGGAGCAGCTGGCGCGGTACGGCGCCGAGACGTGGTTCCGGATCGGGGACGCCGACCTGGCGACCCACGTGCGCCGCGCCCACCTGATGCGCGACGGAGCCTCCCTGACCGATGCAACCGCGGCCATCGCCGGCTCCCTGGGCGTGTCGAGCCACCTGGTCCCGGCCACCGACGATCGGCTCCGAACCCGCCTGTTGACCGATGCCGGTGAGCTCGACTTCCAGGCCTACTTCGTGCAGCGCGGCCAGCGCGATGAGGTGCGCGCCGTGCGCTTCGATGGGACCGATGCCGCCCGACCCAGCCCCCCCGCGCTGGTGGCGCTGGCCAACGCCGAGCTGGTCGTGATCGGTCCGTCCAACCCGATCGTCAGCATCGGCCCGATCCTGGCCATCCCCGGCATGCGGGATGCGCTCCTCGCCTCGCCGGCGCCGCGGATCGGCGTCAGCGGGATCGTGGCTGGCAGAGCGCTGCGCGGACCGGCGGACCGCATGCTGACCTCGCTCGGACACGAGTCGAGCGCACTGGGCGTGGCGCGCCTGTACGAAGGGCTCATCGGCAGATTCGTGATCGACGAGCTGGACGAGGTGCTGGCGCCGCAGATCGAGGCGCTCGGCATGGGCGTCAGGGCCCTGCCGACGGTGATGCGCAGCGACGACGACCGGGCCAGCCTGGCGCGAGCCCTGCTGGAGCTGGGCGAGGGTATGCTCCCCGGGTGAGCGTCCGGATCATCGTGCCGCACCGTGGCCTGGCCGCTGCCAAGACCCGCCTGGCGCCGGTGCTCGACGACGGTGAGCGGGAAGCGCTCGCTCGACGCCTGCTGGAGCAGGTGCTCCGCGTGGCACACGAAGCCTGCGGTGACGTAGTGGTCATCACCCCCTCCGAATCGCTCGAAGCGTTGGTCAACGCCGCGGGCGCCAGGCTCGTCGTACAGCGCGGCATGGGACTCAACGCAGGCCTGGGGCAGGCCCGCGGGGAGGCGATCGGCGAGGGGGTCAGGACCCTGGTGATCCTGCATGGCGACCTTCCCAACCTGGGAACCGATGACGTCGCTGCCCTGCTCGATGCGCTGCCGGAGGCCGGGGGCGTGGCGATCGCACCGGATCGGGCCGGGACCGGCACCAACGCGCTGGCCCTCCGACCGCCGGACGCGATCGCGTTGCGCTTCGGCGTGGGGTCCTTTGCCGCGCATCTAGCCGAGGCGGAAGCGGCAGGCGTCCCGCTCTCGGAGGTGCATCGGCCCGGACTGGCCTTCGACCTGGACACCCCCGCCGACCTGGCGCGCTGGATCGAGCTGGGCGACGCGGCGTGATCTCGCTCATCGCCGTCGACGGCATCCCGGAGATCAAGCCGGGCGACGACCTGGCGGGATTCATCGCGGCGGCGCTGGTCGCCGCCGACATCGGGCTCAAGGGTGAGGACATCCTGGTCGTGACCCAGAAGGTCGTCAGCAAGGCCGAGGGGCGAGTGGTCGAGCTGTCCACGGTCACCCCGCGCGCGGAGGCGCGCGAATGGGCGGCGCAGTGGGGGAAGGACGCGCGGCAGGTCGAGCTGGTCCTGCAGGAGAGCGCCGAGGTGCTGCGCATGGCCCCTGGCGGGCTGATCATCTCGCGGACGCGGCATGGCCTCGTGTGCGCCAACGCGGGGGTCGACCTCTCAAACGTGGGTGGTGGGGAAGTCGCGACGCTGCTGCCCGAGGACCCCGACGGTTCGGCGCGGGCGCTTCGCGATCGGTTGGGCGAGCTGGCTGGCGCGCGCCCGGCAGTCGTCATCAGCGACTCGTTCGGACGGCCGTGGCGCAACGGGATCGTCAACGTGGCGATCGGGTCCGCCGGGCTGGAGCCATTGCTCGACCTGCGCGGGACGCCGGATGCCCAGGATCGGGTCATGCACTCGACGGTCATTGCGGTGGCGGACGAGCTTGCATCGGCGGCGGACCTTGCCGGCGGGAAGGTGGCCCAGCGACCGGTGGTGGTTGTGCGTGGATACGAGTACCAGGCCGGAGAGGGGGGAGCCTCCGCCCTGGTCATGGATCGCGAACTGGACCTCTTCCCCTAGGTCGCCAACTCGCGACTTACGCTGAGCGTAAACGGGCCAAGTTCAAACGGGAATGTCACCCCATTGCAACGTCCGTCGCACGGTCGCGCTGGCGTGACTGCAAGGTCGCGCGCACAATTGAACCCGCGTTATGACCGATCCGAGCGAACCGACCCTCATCCTTGGCCGCTACCTGCTCGAGGAGCGACTGGCGCGCGGTGGCAGCGCGGAGGTCTGGCGCGCCCGCGACGAGAAGCTCAATCGTCCCGTCGCGGTGAAGCTGTTGCACCCTCACCTCGTGGCGGACGAGCGGGCGCGTCTGCGACTTGCCGCGGAAGGGAGGCTGGTTGCCTCGCTGAGGCATCCGCGCATCGTGCAGACCTACGACGTCGTGACCGAGGGAGACACGCCGGCGCTGGTCATGGAGCTGATCGAGGGCGAGTCGCTCAGCGCTCGGCTGGAGCGTGATGGCGCGCTCCCGCCCCGCGTGGCAGCGGGCATCGGCACAGATGTCGCCGACGCCCTGGCCGAAGCCCACCGGCGGGGGATCATCCATCGCGACGTCAAGCCGTCAAACATCCTGATCGACCGTGAGGGGCATGCCAACTTGGCCGACTTCGGGATTGCGCATTCGCTGGAGTCCGGAGCCGAGCGGCTGACCCAGACGGGGATGGTCGTCGGGACCCCCGCCTACATCGCTCCGGAGCAGCTCGCGGGAGGGGAGGTCGGTCCGCGCACCGATCTCTTCGGGCTGGGCTCCATCCTGTTCGAGATGCTCACCGGCCGACCGCCGTTTCAGGCGATGGCGCCGCTCCCTCTGGCAGAGGCCCACGCCGCCGGTCCGCCCGAGATGCCCGACGTCGATTCCGCGCTTGCCGACATCACTCGCGCTTGCCTGGCAAACGCTCCATCAGATCGGCCGCCGGACGCCGACCTGGTTGCAGCGACCCTGCGTGGCGTCTCCACCATGAACCCCACCGAGCGTGACGCCGACACTCGGGCAATCCCGGTCGTCGCCGCGGTCCCCCCAGCGGCGACCCCCGAGGAGAATTTCGTCCGGCGGTGGCGTCGAAGGGTGCCCATTGCGGTTGGCGCCACCGGCCTGTTCGTCGCGGTTCTGCTGGCCGTGGTGATGCTGGGACCCGGAGAGCAGGCCACCGGCGCCCCGCCGTCACCCGCCAGTTCGACGGACGCACCGGCCTGGATGACGCAGCTGATGGCCGACTATGCCGATGCCTGCGGTGCAACGCTCGATCCCGCCGAGATCGACGGCCTGGCTCAGCCCGAGGCCGAGAAGCAGGTCTCCGACCTGGTTGAAGCATGCGCCGCGGCGGCGGAGGCCAGCGGCGGCGGTAACGGCGGCGGCGGGAGTGGCAGCGGAAAGGGCAAGGGCGGCGGAAAGGGCCGCTAGCGTGGCTAGAGCGGTTGCAGGAACAGACTCACGATGTGGGCCCCCTCAACCCGGAAGTTGGCCTCGACATGCATCGAGGGAGCGCCCGGACGCATGACCGTCACATCGGCGATATAGCTCGCGCCCATGCTGCGCCCGTCGTTCGCGTACATCCGGAATCCGTCACCGGCGCGCACGAACCAGCCGCCGACCTTGTCGCGGCCACGCAGGTTGGTCCGCTCGTCGGAGCCGGGGACCGAGATGCCCAGCACCGCGTGTTCGGCGAAGAGGGCGATCGCATCCTCGCGTCGGTCGTCGTTGATCAGCTCCATGAAGAGGTCAACGGTCTCGGTGGCTCCCATCGGCCGAGAAGGATAGCCGACCACTGCGGTGCGCCGGGATGCGCCGATGGGGGCTGTGGGCTGATACGCTTCGCCTGACCGGCAATGCGGGCACCGCGGACGCCGGTCGCCGTTGTCAGTCCAATGCGCGCGGTTCGCGCCGCCCGCGAATTCAGGAGTACACGACCTTGTCCTCATTCTCCGACCTCGCGGCCGAGTTCCTGGACGAATACCACGCCGAGCACCCGGTGCAGGCCAGCGCCCTGGGACTGGCGGCCTACGACGACCTGCTCGACGACCTGTCGGCCGATGCCTTCGAGCGCCGCCGAAGCTCGGATGACGAATGGCTCGTTCGCTTCGGGGAGGTCGATCCGGCGGCCCTGACCTTCGACGAGGCGATCGACCGCGACCTCCTGGTCGCCAGCCTCACCGAGCGGGCGATCTACGACGAGTGGGAGATCTGGCGGCGCAACCCGGATGCCTACATGAACCCCGGGCTGGATGGCGTATTCATCCTGTTCCTGCATCGGCTCCGACCGGAGGCCGAGCTGGTGCGCAGCGCCATCGGTCGCCTGCGCGGGATCCCCGCTCAGCTGGACGCCGGACGCACCAACCTGCGACCGGAGCTGGTCCCCGCCCTGCTCCTGAAGCGGGCCGTCAACCAGGCTCGCGCCGGCGCCCGCTACACCCGCGAGCTGGTCCTCACCCAGGTGGAGCCCAGCAACCGCCCCGAGCTGGCGGCTGCCGGCGCGGTGGCGGGCGACGCCCTCGAGGCGTACGCGACCTTCCTGGAGGAGATGGAGCCGAACGCGACCGGTGACTGGGCCTTCGGCGAAGATCGCTACAACGGCATCCTGCAGCGGGCGGAGCTCTTCGACTTCGACGCGCGTGCCCTGCGCGAGCGAGCGCGCGGGCAGCTCGAGGAGATCAGCGGCGATCTTCGACGCGGCGCGCAGGAGCTCGCCGGTCATGAGGATTGGCACACCGTCCTGCTCGAGCTGAACAAGGATCGGCCGCTCACCCCCGAGGCGATGCGGGTCGGCTACGAGGAGTGGACCGCGAAGGCCCGCGCCTTCCTGATCGAGCGCGGCCTGGTCAGCTTCCCGCCGGGCGAGGAATGCACCGTCGAGCCGTCACCGCCCTTCCAGCGCCCCGTCCTGGCGGTCGCCTCCTACCAGGATCCGCCCCCCTTCTCCTCGTCCATGCACGGCCATTTCTTCGTCCCGTACCCGCCCGACGAGGCGAGCGACGCGGAGATTGCCAAGCGCCTGGAGTCGAACTCGTACCCCAGCATCCCGTCCACCGCGGTGCACGAGGCGTATCCCGGGCACCATTGGCACCTCGTCATGGCCAAGCTCAACCCATCGGCCGTGCGGCAGGTCTTCGGGACGAGCTATTTCGCGGAGGGCTGGGCCCTGTACGCGGAGCGGATGATGCGCGAGAACGGCTTCTACGACGACCTGCGCCACATCATGTTCCAGTACGAGGCGGCCCTCTTCCGGGCGGCGCGGATCGTGGTCGATACCAGCCTGCACCTGGGCGAGATGACCCACCAGGAGGCGGTGGACTTCATGCTCGAGCACTCCTCGATGACCGAGCCGACCGCCATCGCCGAGGTCACGCGCTACTGCAGCTGGCCGACGCAGGCCAGCTCGTACCTGACCGGCTGCCTGGAGATCCTGCGCATCCGGGACCGATTCCTCGAAGCACGCGGCGCCTCCCTGACCGATGTCGACGCCCTGCGCGACTTCCATGACGCGATCACCGGCTCCGGCACGATGCCGATCGCCCTCGCGGAACGGGCGGTGATGGCCACCGCATGAGCCTGGCTGTATGACGGCCGAGCTCGATCGGCTGGCGGACGAGTTCTGGGATGCGGTCCTGGCGGCCGATCCGGCGCAGGGGACGGCCATCGGGGATCATCGCTACGGCGATCGGCTGAGCGATATCTCGCAAGCGGGCCGCGCGGCGCTGGCGCAGCGCTTCGCAGAGATCCAGGCTGGCGTGGCTGCGCTGCCTCCCGAGTCCGATCCGGAATCGGAGCTGACCCGGGCCGCGCTGTCGCAGGCGGTCGGCGATCGGCTCGCCCTCCTGGCCGCCGATCCCCACGCGCACACCGTGGACGCCATGAGCGGGCCGCAGTCCTCCTTCATGAGCGTTCCCTCCTACCAGCCGTTGCGCGACGTGGCCGATGGCGAGTCGATGCTCGCCCGCTGGTGGGCGATGGGGCCGTGGGTCGATCAGCAGATCGCCCAGCTGCGCCGCGGATCGGCTGACGGCCGGGTCCCGGTGGCGGGATCCGTGCAGCGGGTGATCGCGCAGCTCGATGAGCTGCTGCAGCGACCGCTCGAGGAGTGGCCATTGCTGGCGCCCCTGCAGGCCGAGCACGACGGCTGGAGCGACGGGGCGTGGCGTGCCTTCCAGGTTGGCCTGGCCGGCGCAGTGCGCGACGGCCTGCGCCCCGCCTATGCCCGGTATCGCGCGTACCTCGCCGATGAGGTCCTCGCCGGCGCCCGCGACGAGGCGCACGTCGGGATCTGTCACCTGCCCGGCGGGGTGGAGACCTATGCCAGCCTGGCCCGCGCGCACACCACGACCGATCTCTCGGCCCAGGAGATCCACGATACCGGTCTGACCGAGACCGCGCGCATCGACGCGGAGATCGCTGAGCTCGGTGGCCGGGTGCTGGGGACTCCGGACCTGGCCAGCACGCTGACGGCCCTGCGCGGAGACCCATCGGTCCATTTCGAGTCGGCGGAGGAGATCGTGTCCGTCGCCGAGGCGTCGCTCGCCCGCGCGGTGGAGGCGATTCCCGCCTGGTTCGGGCGCCTGCCGCGTGCCGCCTGCGAGGTGGTGCGGATGGAGCGGCACGAGGAGAAGCACGCGACCATCGCCTACTACCGTGAGCCGCCGGAGGACGGCAGCCGGCCGGGGCGCTACTACGTCAACACCTACGCGCCCGAGACGCGGCCGCGCTACGAAGCCGAGGCGCTCGCCTTCCACGAGGCGGTGCCCGGCCACCACCTGCAGGTGGCGATCGCCCAGGAGCTCGAACATCTTCCTTCCTTTCGGCGTCACGCCGAGACGACCGCATTCGTCGAGGGCTGGGGCCTCTACTCGGAGCGGCTCGCCGACGAGATGGGCCTCTACAGCGGCGATCTCGACCGGATCGGCATGCTCTCCTACGACGCCTGGCGCGCCTCGCGGCTGGTGGTCGACACCGGCATGCACGCGTTGGCCTGGTCTCGGTCAGCCGCCATTGACTTCATGACCGCGCACACGGCGCTGGCCCTGAACAACATCGCCAACGAGGTGGACCGATACATCGGCTGGCCCGGTCAGGCCCTGGCCTACAAGATCGGCCAGCTGGAGATCCGTGCCCTGCGGACGGAGGCGGAGGCGGCGCTGGGCCGTGGGTTCGATATCCGTGGCTTCCACGACGCGGTCCTGGGCCATGGTGCGCTGCCGCTGGCCACCCTCCGCGTTGCCGTGGCGGCCGAGCTGGGGCTGGCTGGCTGAGTAGCGGGACTGCTCGAGGTGTCGGGTCACACCAGCGGCGACGCTACCACCGCTTGCGTGCCGGGAGTAGAGTTTCAGTTCACTGGACGACGACACGGACTGCTTCGTTCGCGGAGGTGCCCGCCATGCCACGGCGCCGTTACCTGTCGGGGGTCATTGCCCTCACGGTCGCGCTCGCCCTGCAGCTCCTCCCCGTGGGCGGTGCAGCGGCGGCATCGCCGGCGATGGCGGCGACCGGCGACTCGATCACCCGCGCATTCAACACCTGCTTCTTCCCGTTCACCGACTGCACGCAGAACTCGTGGTCGACCGGAACGAGCAGTACTGTGAACAGCCACGCGCGGCGGCTCGGGATCACCAGCAACGCCTTCAACGACGCCGTGAGCGGCGCCAAGATGGCCGACCTTGGCACCCAGATGGGCAAGGTCGTCGGACACGCCAAGGTGATCGACTACGTCACTGTTTTGATGGGCGCCAATGACGTGTGCACCAGCAGCGTCGCGGGCATGACCTCGCCATCGACGTTCGAGCAGCAGCTGCGCGACGGACTGGACGTGCTCGCGTTGAGCGCGAACGGGAAGAACGCCATCGTCTATGTTGTCAGCATCCCGAACGTCTACCGTCTCTGGGAGATTCTCCATACCAACTCGACGGCGGTGTCGCGATGGAACAGTTACGACATCTGCCAGGCGTTGCTCGCCAACGCGACCTCTCTCGATCCAGCCGACGAGGCGCGCCGCAGGACCGTCCGTGCGCGTAACCTCGAGCTCAATGCGATCCTCGCAGACGTCTGTGCCGAGTACGCCGAGAACCTCGCGGAGGGCGTGAGCCCGGCGCTCGACTGCCGGATCGACGGCTACTCCGGCTTCCGCTACGACTTCGTGCCGACCGAGGTCTCGACGCGCGATTACTTCCACCCGTCGACCACGGGACAGAAGACGATCGCGCAGGTTTCGTGGGATGTCGGTCCCTTCGGCAGCTTCTCGCCCAGCACCGCCCCCGTCGCGCACTTCACGATGAGCTGCTCCGGCCTGAGCTGCTCGTTCGACGCCAACCGGTCCCTCGACCCGGACAGCGGCACCCTCAGCTATGCCTGGGATTTCGGAGACGGGAACACAGCGTCGGGCGTGACGACCAGCCACTCGTACGGCGCCGGCAGCACCTATCCCGTGCAGCTCACGGTGTCGGACGGGGCGCTGTCAGATATTGATGCGGGCACCTTTACTCTGACCGGCGCCTCCACCAACAGCCCGCCGACTGCGAGCTTCAGCGAATCCTGCACCGACCTGACCTGCGCCTTCACCGATGCCTCGACCGATAGCGATGGATCGGTCGTTGCCTGGAGCTGGACCTTCGGCGATGGCGACGGCTCGACGACGCAGAACCCGACGCACACCTACGCCACGGGCAACACCTACACGGTGAGTCTGACGGTGACCGATGATGAAGGCGCCAGCTCGACCACCTCGCACAGCGTGACCGTCGCTCAGGCGAGCGCGATCACCCTCTCGGCGGTCGGCTACAAGCTGAAGGGCGTCCAGCACGCGGACCTGAGCTGGAGAGGCGCGACCTCCACGAACGTCGACGTCTACCGCGACGGGGTGCTGATCACCACCACGCCCACGCCCAACGACGGCGCGTACACCGACCTGATCGGCAAGAAGGGCGGTGGCAGCTACGCGTACAAGGTCTGCGAGGCGGGAACGCAGACCTGCTCCAACGAGGCGACCGTCAGCTTCTGAGAGTCGCGTTCCCACCGACGCGCGTTCTTCGGCGCCATCTGAGAAATCCCGTCGATTGGATGACGCGGGCGCTGTCCCAGCGGTGCATGACGAGTAGTGGGACTGTTGGGCCGCCGTTGAGCGTCCCTCTCGAGCCTCTGTGCGACAATCGAGGCTCCCATGACGACTGACGCCTCTCTCGCCACGCCCTCCGCCACCTCTGCGGCGACCTTGACGCGCCCCGACCTGCGAAATCTGGCCATCGTCGCGCACGTCGACCACGGCAAGACGACACTGGTCGACGCCCTGCTGCGCCAGACGGGGGCGTTCCGCGCCAACCAGGCCGTGGTGGATCGGGTCCTGGACTCCGGTGACCTGGAGCGCGAGAAGGGGATCACCATCCTCGCCAAGCAGACGACGATCGATCACGGCGGGATCCACCTGAACATCGTCGACACCCCCGGCCACGCCGACTTTGGCGGCGAGGTGGAGCGCAGCCTGCTGATGGTCGACGCGGTCCTCCTCCTCGTGGATGCCGCTGAAGGTCCGCTGCCCCAGACCCGCTACGTCCTCTCCAAGGCGATGGCCCGGCATCTGCCCGTCATCGTCTGCATCAACAAGATCGACCGCTCCGACGCGCGGCCGGCGGAGGTGCTCGACGCGATCTACGAGTTGTTCATGGACCTCGGCGCGACTGACGCCCAGATCGAGTTCGCGGTGGTTTACACCAACGCCAAGCTCGGCACCGCGACCCGCGACCTTGCCCAGTTAGGGACCGATCTGCTGCCGCTGCTCGACCTGCTGGTGGAGGTGACGCCGCCGCCGTCGTACGTCCCGGACGTGCCGCTTCAGCTGCTCGTCACCAACCTGGCCGCCAACGACTACGTGGGCCGCATGGCGGTCGGGCGCATCTGGAGCGGGACCGTCAAGCCGGGGCAGCGCGTCACCATCGTGCGCGAGGAGCCGGAGGCGGCCGATGGCTCGGTCGAGCCGGGGCGGACGGTGACGCTCAACGGCACCGTGACCAGCCTGACTACCGCACGCGGCATCGAGCGGGTCGACATCGAGGAGGCGGGGCCGGGCGACATCGTGGCCCTGGCCGGCATCCCGGAAGTGACGATCGGCGACACGATCACCGATCCCGCGGACCCCCGCCCGCTGCCGCGCCTCGACGTCGACTCGCCGACCCTGCGCATGACGCTCGGCGTCAACACCTCGCCCCTCTCCGGTCGGGACGGCCGCTACGTGACCAGCCGCCAGATCAAGGCGCGGCTCGAGCGCGAGGTGCTCGGCAACGTCTCGATCGAGGTCTACCCGACCGAGGCGGGCGACACGTTCGAGGTGCGCGGCCGCGGTGAGCTGCAGCTGGCCGTGCTGGTCGAGCAGATGCGGCGCGAGGGATTCGAGCTCCAGGTCAGCCGTCCCGAGGTGATCCTGACGACCGTGGACGGACAGACCATGGAGCCGTATGAGCGCATCACCGTCGACATCCCGCCCGAGTTCATCGGTGAGGTGCAGGCTGCCCTGGCCGGCCGCAAGGCAAAGCTGGAGCAGATGTCAACCGATGCCGACGGTCGCGTCCGCCTCGAGTTCGTGCTGCCGGTCCGCGGGCTGATCGGCTACCGCGGGCAGCTGCTGACCGAGACGCGCGGAACGGCGCTGCTGCACCAGATCGCCGAGGGGAATGGCCCGTGGGCGGGGGAGGTCACGCATCGGACCTCGGGGGTCCTGGTCAGCGACCGGGCGGGAATCTCGAACTCATTCGCGATCTTCGCGCTTCAGGAGCGCAGTGAGTTCTTCATCGGAACCGGGGTGGAGGTCTACGAGGGAATGATCGTCGGCGAGAACAGCCGCCCCGGCGACCTGGACGTCAACCCCACCAAGGAGAAGAAGCTCACCAACATGCGCACCCATGCGCACGACGAGGCGCTGCGCCTGACCCCGCCGCGCCTGATGACGCTTGAGTCGGCGATCGAGTTCATCGCGGCCGATGAGCTGGTGGAGATCACGCCCTCCTCGATCCGCCTCCGCAAGCGAATCCTGACCCAGCACGGCCGACGCCGAGCGGCGGGCCGTGAATACGAGCTGGGAACCAGCTAGGACAGCTAGGAAGAAGAGCCGATGGTGGCCCGCTCGTCTGGCACCTCGGGGAGCACCTGCTGGCTGAAGCTGGCCACCGCATCGGCCATGCCGATGTCGTGCCCCGCAGCCTCTGATCGGTACCAGCGGTGGTTGAGCAGCTCATGGAAGAGCTCGGCCGGCTCGCGCTTGGCGTGCAGATCGGGAGGGATCGCCGCCACCGCAGGCTCGAACACCTCGGCACGCCAGCGATAGCCGACCACCGAGTCCGGGAGGCTGCGCCCCTCGGCGGCCTCCAGTTCGGCCCGATATCGCGCAATGTCATTCAGCAGGCGGCGTGCCTGGTTCTCGCCGACGTCCAGGCCGGTCAGGCTCAGCAGGCGGCGCCGATGGTGGCCCGCCTCGACGACGCGCGTCGGCAGGCGCAGGCGATACCCACCCTCCACCGTGAGCAGCTCTACCTCCTCCACGTCGAAGCCGAGCTCGTTGAGGCGGCGCAGGCGTTCATCAATCCGATAGCGCTCGTTCGGGCTGATCACCTCGTCTCGCGTCAGCTCGCTCCACAGGCTCTGATAGCGGGGGCGCAGCTCGGCGGCGACGGCCAGCGGGTCGTCGATGCTCGGGCTCGGTGCCTCGCCCCGCTCGGCCAGCATCGCCATCACGTCGAGCAGCTCGCCGGCGAAGTTCTCTTCGGCGATCGACAGGTCGTAGGCGCGCTGCCCATCGGAGAGGGAGGGATGCATCTCGCCCGTCTCGGCATCCACCACGTAGGCCGCCAGCGAGCCCGCGTCCCGCCGGAAGAGGGTGTTGGAGAGAGAGCAGTCGCCCCAGAAGAAGCCGGCCAGGTGGAGCCGCACCAGCAGTTCCGCGACGGCGTCGAGGAGGCGGCCATGCAGGTCGGAGATCCCGCGCTGGGTGAAGAGGGTCCGGTAGGGGAGGCTGAATTCGAGATGACGTGTGATCAGCGCCGCGTCCAGGTCCTCGCGTCCGCTGACCACCCCGACCGCCTCGACCACTGGGACCGATTCCGCTGCCAGTTCTCGCAGCAGCCGGTATTCACGCTCGGCGAGAGGCTCGGGCAGCTCCTTGAGGGCGTACAGCTGGCCGTCGTAGTCCACGAAGCGCACGACGTGGCGGCTGATGCCGCGTGCCACCTCAACGATGCGCGGCGACTCCCAGCCTGCCAGCGGCTCCGACCACGGCAGGTCCAGGAAGTCGGGCCACGATCCGCGCGGCAGCATCTGGAATCGCATCGGTTCAGATGGTAGGACAAGGCTCGACATAAGCCAGGCTTATGCTCCTGCACCGATGCGCCCGCGGCGGTGCCACCTGATAAGCGGGACCAATGCCACGGCACGGATACCACCCCATCGGTGCATGACGATAAGTGGCAGTTATCAAGCCAAGATTGAGTCGCCCCTGGCGCTCCCGTGCCCATACCGTGTGAATGCGCCGGACTGACTGGCGCACGATGCGGACGAGGCATGGACACCGAGCTCGTGATCAGAGCGCAGCACGGCGACGAAGAGGCTTTCACAAGCCTCGCCGTGGCCGTGGGCGATCGGCTCCATGCGGTGGCGCACAGGATCCTGCGCGACATTGACCTCGCCGAAGACGCGACGCAGCAGGCGCTGCTGAACGTCTGGCGAGACCTCCCGCAGCTGCGCGACCCGGCGCGCTTTGACGCCTGGTCGTACCGGCTCCTCGTGCGCGCCTGCTACGCCGAGGCCCGCCGGACTCGTCGCTCGGCATCCAACCTTCGACTCCTGCCGGCTGATGAGCCGACAACGGCGGATGGCACGAGCCTGGTCATTGATCGCGACCAGCTCGAGCGCGGCTTCCGGCGGCTCTCCATCGATCATCGTGCGGTGGTGGTGTTGCACCACTACCTCGACCTGCCGCTCTCGGAGGTCGCCGAAGCACTCGGCGTGCCCGAGGGAACGGTCCGTTCAAGACTTCATTACGCGATGCGCGGCCTGCGCGCGGCGCTCGATGCCGACGCACGCCCGACCCGACGGGAAGGCTCGCAATGAGCACTGAACGCGACGTCGAGCGCATCGTTCGGTCGTGGATGGACGAGGGCGTGAATGCGCTCCCGGACCGCGTCCTGGACCTCGTGCTCGACCAAGTCCCCGCGACCCCCCAGCGCCGAGCCGGTTGGCTGGCGCGGAGGTTCCCGCCCATGAACAGCAACATCGTCCGCTTCGGCATCGCGGCGGTTGTCATCGCCCTTGCAGTCGTCGTGGGAATCAATTTCCTACCCGGCCCAAATACCGGGAGTCCTCCGGAGGCAACTCCATCGCCTTCGGCGACCGCCGAGCCGACGCTGTCGCCGGCATCCGCTCCGCCGCTGACCCAGAGCTTCACCTCGACGCATCATGGGATCTCGCTGTCGTATCCCGAGGGATGGATCGCTCAAGCGGCGACCGAGCCCTGGACGGATAGCACGTTTCCCCTCTCCTTCCAGGTGCCCCAAGTCGACTGGCTGTACGACCCGACCCTGAGGGCTGACCTGTTCCTGGCCATCGCTTCGCAGCCGATCGGCGATTCCACGCCCGAGGATTGGGTCGCCGAGCAGATGGCGAGCGACGAGGGGTGCGGCACGACCGAGCCGATCGCCGTCGACGGCGGCACGGGACTGATCGGGGCCGGACATTGCGACGTGGCGGTCGTCACAACCGCTGGCCGCGGCTACTGGATCCAGCTCTATACGTCTGGCGACGACCCACTCGCCGTCGCTCCCTACGACAGGGCATGGTTCGAGGAGGTCCTTGCCACCGTGGCGCTCCATCCCGAGGATGCGGTCGATACGCTGCCTTGATTCTCGCCGTAGCCGGCTCTTCGCTCAGGCGCCCGGTCGACGGCCGGGCGCCTGGGTCTGCAGCGATGCTCGACATCGGTCGAATTTTGAAGGTGGCATCGGCCTCTGCCCCCATACCGTGTGTAATGCATCGGTCTGAACCCGATGCCTTAGACGGAAGAGGGCATGGACACCGATCTCGTGAAGCTCGCGCAGAACGGCGACAAGGGGGCATTCACGACCCTTGCCGCCGCGCGGGCGGATCGGTTCCTTGCCGCGTCGCACAGGATCCTGCGCGACCTGAGCCTTGCCGAGGACGCGACGCAGCAGGCGCTGCTGAGCATCTGGCGGGACCTTCCTCAGCTTCGCGACCCGGCACGCTTTGATGCCTGGTCGTATCGCCTCCTCGTGCGCGCCTGTTACGCGGAGGCCAGCGAGACCCGTCGTTGGACGCCGAACATTCGACTGCTGCCGGCTGATGAGCCGATGGCGGCGGACGAACTGGATACGGTCGTCAACCGCGACCAGCTCGATCGTGGCTTCCGACGGCTCTCCCTCGATCACCGAACGGTGGTGGTCCTGCACCACTACCTCGACCTGCCGCTCGACCAGGTTGCCGAAGCACTCGGCATCCCGGTCGGGACGGTTGCTTCTCGACTTCATTACGCGATGCGCGCGCTGCGAGCGGCACTCGATGCCGACGCACGCTCGACCACGCGAAAGGCTGCGCAATGAGCGCCGATCGCGACGTCACCCGCATCGTTCGGTCGTGGCTCCACGAGGACGCCTACGAGGACGCGGATCGCATCCTCAACCTCGTCCTCGATGAGGTGGACACGACCCCACAGCGCCGAGCCTCGTGGCTGGCGTGGAGGTTCTCTGCCATGAACAACATCGTGCGCGTCGGCCTCGCCGCCGCCGCCGTCGTGATCATCGCCGTGGTCGCGATCAATCTTCTCCCCGGTTCGGGGGGCCTTGGCGGCGACCCAACCCCGTCGCCGTCCCCGTCGGTTTCGCCGTCCGCGGCAGAGCCGACTCCTGTGGGGCTCCTCCCCGAGGGTCCGCACATGATTCTCGTGCCGGGGACGCCGCAACCGGACAGCGTCCCGCTCACAGTTACGCTTCCAGCCGACTGGTACGGGGAGGTCGGTGGCGGCATCCTCGCAAAGAACGACAATAACGAACCGCCGGATGGTGCGGGAATGATCATCTTCGTCCAGCGGGAGTACATCGTGTACGGCGACGCATGCCACTGGCAGACGACGCTGCCGGACACGCCCGCGACCACCGTGGACGAGTTCGTGGCCGCGCTGTCATCTCAGGCGTCGCGCGATGCCTCGGAGCCGGTGGACATTACCCTGGACGGGTACGCCGGAAAGTCGATCACTCTGGAGGTCCCCGCCGACGTTGACTTCACCGACTGCGATCCGGGCTACGGCGGTAGCTGGGACTGCGGCGGAGACGGCATGACCCCGTGCGGCTATCACAGTGGTCCGGGCGAGATCGACACGGTGTACGTCCTCGACATCGACGGTTTGATCGTGGCCTGGAACACGAAGTACTACGCGGGAACGCCCGCGGAGCACGTCGACGAGCTCGAGGCCATCGTCCAGTCCGCCTCATTCGGCGAATAGGCGCGATGCACGGGCGGCCCACCAGGGCCCCCCGTGCCCTGCTCTCGTCTTGAACAATGCGCCCTGTCGAGGAATCATTTACGTATGTCCAAACGCGTTCTCATCCTCGCTGCCGTGGTCGCACTCGCCGCCTGCGTGCCAAGCGGTCCGGCCCCGAGCGGCTCGCCAACAGCCAGCGCTGGGCCGCAGGGCGGGAGCGTGGTCATCGTCGGCCGGATCGTGACCTTGGACGAGCCGCCCATCGCGGAGGCACTCCTCATCGAAAACGGAACCGTGACCGCAATCGGCTCCCGGGACGAGGTGCTGGCGCTCGCCGGAGACCACGTCCCGGTCATGGACATCGGTCAGAACGTGGCGTACCCCGGATTCATTGATGCCCACGCCCACTGGATCGGCGACCGCGACTACTACGGCCTCGATTCCGCCGAGGAAGCCATGGATGCGGCGCTCCGCCGGGGCTGGACGTCGATCTCCGAGCAATGGGTCAACCCGGAACGCCTCACCGAGCTGGAGACCCTGGCCGCCGACAACGCCCTCCGGCTGCGGGTGGACGCGTACCTCACGCTCAACGAGCCGCAGATCGGCGGCGAACACTTCGGCGACTGGTACGCCGACCGCGAACCGGGATCGGTCAGTGACCACCTCCGTGTCCGGGGCCTGAAGATCCATCTCGATACCGGCTTCGAACTGGACCTCCTGTGGGAGGCTGACGAGCTGACCCCCACGGTCGTCCGGGCCAGCCAGGCCGGCTGGCAGGTCGCCATCCACACCTTCAGTGACGAGGCCCAGGAGATGGCCCTCGACGCCTTCGAGGCGGCCATTGGTCCGAGCGGGCCGAACCCGCTCCACCACCGGACCGAGCATGCCGTGCAGGTGACCGATGCCCAGCTGGCGCGAATGGTCGCCATGGAGATCGCGGTGGTGATCCACCTTGACACCGCGGTGGCCGACTGGCTGAGCGAACCGAACTGGATGGCGGCGATGGGCGGGGAGACTTCGTGGTTGGCCCGTTGGCGGGACTTCGTGGACGCCGGGCTGCACGCGGCGGGCGCGACGGACATGCCCTGGATCCTTCCGGACTTCGAGTTGACCGATGACATCGGCCGGCCGGTAGACCAGATCGCCGGCGGCATGGACCCCATCGGCAGGGTCTACCCCGAGCCACCGGCGTGGATGGCCGCCCAGCTGCTGACCGCCGAGCAGGGCCTGCGGGCGGTAACCCTGGACGCTGCCTACGCGCTGGGGGACGAAGGGCGTCGCGGCCAACTGGCAGTTGGCATGCTGGGCGACGTCACCATCCTCAGCGGCGACGTCACCACCGCTACGCCGGATGAGATCCGGGCCATGACCGTGATCGGCACCATCATCGGCGGTGTGGTCGAGTTCTGCGCCGGACCGGAGGTCTGTTCGCTTCCCGAGGGATAAGTCTGCCCGCCGATGGTCGGCGCACTTCCACCCAGATTGAACAGATAGGCTGCCCCCAGGACTCTCCTGTCTGATCGCGTCCACCAGGACCGGTCAGTTCACGGAATGGAGGGATGGGTGCAGGCAACGCTGGTCGACCAGGCCAAGCGAGGGGACGCGGAAGCGTTCGACTCGCTGGCGCGCATGGTTGGCGACCGCTGCATGGCCATCGCGTTTCGGATCCTGCGCGATGCCGATCTGGCAGAGGACGCCGTCCAGACCGCGTTCATCACGGCCTGGCGCGAGCTGCGCTCACTGCGAAACCCCGATCTCTTCGAACCGTGGCTCCATCGGATCCTGACCCACGCCTGCTATGCCGAGGCCAGGCATCGCACGCGCTGGGCGGCAGGCATCCGGCTCCTCCACGTCGATCCCGTGCACGGTCTCGACGACACTCTGACCGTGGACGATCGCGATCAGCTCGAACGCGCCTTCCGCAGGCTCACCGTCGAGCAGCGCGCCGTCCTCATCTACCACCACTACCTCGGTCTTCCCATTTCCGAGGTGGCTGAGCGCATTGGTATTCCGGTCGGGACCGCGAAGTCCCGCCTGCACCACGCGACCCGGGCGATGCGGGCCAGCCTCGAGGCTGATGCCCGCTCGTCCACCAACCAGGAGCGAAGGGCATGACCGCGTCTCGAGATCCCGATCGGCTGATCCACGCCTTCCTCGACGAGGGCCTGGATGAGCTGCCCTACCCGGTCTACGACGCGGTTCGTGATCGAATCGAACAGACACGACAGCGGGCCGTCATCGGCTCGTGGAGGACACCAGACGTGAACCGACTTCTCAAGATTGGCCTTGCGGCCGCGGCGGTGGTGGTCATCGCCGTCGTCGGCTTCCAATTCCTCGGCGACTCCAATACCGGCGGTCCCGGCGCCAGCGAATCGGCCGAGCCGTCGGCCACCGCAACCCCGAGGCCGAGTCCGACGCCGACCGCCCCGGAGCCGTCGTATGGCCCCCTCAGCGAAGGGCCGTTCGTCCTGGTCTACGAGCAACTCTTCGATGTGCGAACGACCGTCACCATCCCGGCTCCCGACTGGCACGGGCTTCTGACCTACACCGGCGTCGAGAAGCACGGCATGGCCGGCCCGCCGCAGGGTGCCGGGCTCGTCGTCTTTGGCGGGGGCATGTTGGTCTATGGGGACCCCTGCGCGTGGGAGTCGACCCGGCCGGACGACCCGGCCGCCTCGCTCGATGAGCTGGTCGCGGCCCTGTCGGCCCAGGCCTCGCGGGACGCCACCGCGCCGGTCGACGTGACCGTGGGCGGGCATCCCGGGAAGATGCTGACCCTTCACGTCCCGGAGGACGCGGTGTTCACCGACTGCGACGGTGGCGAGTTCCGCACCCTGATGGAGGTGTCGGACTCGGGCGACGAAGCTCCCCGCTTCCACCAGGGACCGGGCCAGATCGACGAGGTTTGGGTCGTGGACGTCGACGGCACGCTCGTCTTCTTCGACGCCGGCTACTTTGCGGACACGCCGGCCGAGGACGTGGAGGAGATGCGGGCCATGGTCGAGTCGGCCACGTTCGAAGTGCGCTGACCGATCGCGACCCCGGAACCGATGCGCGGGCGGCCCAAGATGGGCCGCCCGCAATCACCTATGGACTTGACGCCGCGCTCGGGCTCGCATCGGGACTTGCATTCCGTTCGATGCGCGTGAGCACCGAGCCGCCAAAGGGAATCCAGTCGCCGCGGTGCTCAGTCAGCGTGAGCGTGCCGTTCTCTTCGTCGTAGGCGAATGTGAGTCCGCCGCCCCCCAGGATGTTGCCAACCGGAAGGTCAGCGTACTCGACCTCGAGGCGGGTGCCGTCCACGCGCCCGCTGGCGACGTTGGCAAACCCTCGCTGCTCGGTCAGCCCCGGTTCAATATGCTCAATCTCGGTCCCGAACCACCACACGCAATCGCCGACCTGGCGGATGTAGTACACGCCGCCTTCACTTCCCGACCAGGCGCCCGTCAGCTCGCCGACGTCCTCGGGATCGTCCGTGGCGCAGGCGATCGCGGCAAGGTCGATGGTCGTTGTGCTGGGGTCCGCGCCGGGTGAAGCGGCGGAAGCCGAGTCATCCCCTGCCGACGGGCCTGGGGCAATGTCCCCGCATGCAACTAGCGCCAGGGTCAGGGTAAGCCCGACGAGCACGCAGGCCGCCGTCCGACGATGTTGACGATGTTGAGGCACGTCGTGTGTCCTCATGCTCGGAATAGCCGCGCAGGCTCATGGCGCCGCCGATACGACGGCGCCGAGGCAGGATATCTTGCCCGGTGGCCTGGCCGCATTGCAGATTGAACCGACAGGCTGGGTCGGGAACTCTGTAGTCCGATCGCGTCCAGATCGGGCGCGACAAGACTCATCGGCCTTGGAGGAATGGGTGCACGCGGACCTGGTGGGCCCGGCGCAGCGAGGTGATCGAGAGGCCTTCGATGAACTCGCCCGCACGGCCGGTGACCGCTGCATGGCGATCGCGTTCCGAATTCTGCGCGATTTCGACCTTGCCGACGACGCCGTCCAGACCGCGTTGCTAACCGCATGGACCGAGATTCGGGCCCTGCGGAACCCCGACCGCTTCGAGCCGTGGCTGCACCGGATCCTCACCCACGCCTGCTACGCCGAGGCCAGGCGCCGCCGGCGCTGGACGGAGGGCATCCGGCTCATCTCGGTCGAGCCCGCGAGCGGGCCTGATCCCTACCTGACCGTCGACGATCGCGACCAGCTCGACCGGGCCTTCCGGAGGCTCACCGTCGAGCAGCGCGCGGTCCTCGTCTTTCACCACTTCCTCGGGCTACCGCTGCCCGAGGTGGCGGACCGCATTGGCATACCGCTTGGGACCGTCAAGTCCCGCATGTACCACGCCAAGCGCGCGCTCCAGGCCAGCCTCGAGGCTGATGCCCGGGCGTCGTCATCCCAGGGGCGAATGGCATGAGCGCACATCGAGACCTCGATCGGCTGATCCATTCCTTCCTCGCGGAGGGGCCGATGGAGTTGCCCGACCCGTCGTACGACGAGGTGCGCGATCGCATGGAACAGACACGACAGCGGGCCTTCATCGGTCCGTGGAGGACATCCGACATGAACCGATATCTCAAGATGGGTTTGGCCGCCGCCGCCGTGGTGGTGATCGCGGTCATCGCCTCCAACCTGCTGCCTGGCTCGACGGCGCCGGGCGGCGAAGGGCCGGAATCGGTCGCGCCATCTCAGGCGCCCTCCGAGCCAGCCCCGTCGGCCTGGGTTGGAATCCCCGAGGGCCCGTTCGTGGTCACTGGGACCGATGACCCCGTGCAGGTCACGGTCAACATCGCGTCGTCCGGCTGGGTCCCATTGCCGGAATTCGATGCCTTGAGCAAGGACGACGACGGCCTGGACGCGCCGGAAACCGTTGGCGCTGCGCTGCTCGCGTGGGCATGGCCAGCCGGGACCGGGTTCAACGTGTACGGAGATCCGTGCCAGTGGTCCACGACCATCCCGGAGACGCCCGCCACCACGCCCGACGAGATCGCCGCGGCCTTCGCGGCCCAGGCGTCGACCGACGCGACGGCGCCGGTGGACGTCACTGTGGGCGGGTTCGCCGGCAAGACGATCACGCTCCACGTGCCGATGTCGTTCGACCTGCCGAACGCGAGCCGGGAGGAAAAGTTCGCCGATTGCGACAACGACGTGTTCGCCTTCTATGGGGTCGAGGGGGAAACTGGAGAGGCGCGCAACGCCCAGGGAGCGGGCCAGGTCGACGAGCTGTGGATCCTGGACGTGAACGGCGCGATCGTGATCCTCGATGCGACATACGGCCCGGCGACACCGGTCGACCTCGTCGAAGAGATGCGGACCCTCGCCGAGTCGGCCACCTTCGAGGCACCCTGACCGATCGCGACCCTCACCGATGCGCGGGCGGCCCGCTCGGGCCGCCCGCACTGCATACAGGCCGGGACCGATTGAACAGTTCGGCTCCCCGGAATGCTCTTTTCACAAAGCCACGCACCGGAGGGGCTGAGTTGACCGCCCTCGAAGCAGCTTTCCGCACGCGGCTCACTGCCGTGGTGGCGGTCGTGCTCGCCACGATCGTCGTCGCCGGCTGCGCCCCGAGTTCCACGAGCTCCCCGTCGTCGTCGGCGGCGGCCCCCAGCGCGACCCCATCCGCCTCGGCATCCCAGGCCGGTTCACTCGTCATCCTCGGCAGGATCGTGACCATGGACGAGCCGCCCGTCGCCGACTCCCTCCTCATCCAGAACGGAACGGTGGCCGCGGTCGGCTCCCGGGACGAGGTGCTGGCGCTCGCGGGTGACCAGGTGCCGGTCATCGACATCGGTCAGAACGTCGCGTACCCCGGCTTCATCGACGCCCACGCCCACTGGATCGGGGACCGCGGGTACTACGGCCTGGATTCGGCTTCCGAAGCCATGCAGGCGGCCCTCGAGCGCGGCTGGACCTCGATCGCCGAGCTGTGGGTCAACCCGGAGCGGCTCACCGAGCTGGAGGGCCTGGCCGCCGATGAGGCCCTCCCGCTGCGGGTGGACGCCTACCTCGCCCTGAACGAGCCGTCGATCGGCGGTGCCCATTTCGGCGACTGGTACGCCGACCGCGAACCGGGCCCGATTACCGACCGGCTCCGCGTCCAGGGCTTGAAGATCCATCTCGACCACGGTGCCAAGCTGGACCTCCTGTGGGAGGCGGATGAGCTGAACCGCACCATCGCCGCGGCGAACGAGGCCGGGTGGCAGGTCGCGGTCCATGCCATGCGCACCGAGGCTCAGGAGATGGTCCTCGATGCCCTCGAGGCGACGCTCGGCCCGACCGGGCCGAACCCGCTCCGCCACCGGATCGAGCACGCCATCCAGGTGACGGATGCCCAGCTCGAGCGGATGGTCGCCATGCAGATCCCTGTGGTGATTCACCTGGACACCGCCGTTGCCGACTGGCTGGGCGAGCCGGATGCGTTGGCGGACCTGGGTGGCGAGACGGCCTGGCTGACCCGCTGGCGGGAATTCGCGGACGCAGGTCTCCACGTCGCCGGGGCCACGGACGCGCCTTGGATCTTCCGACTTCATCATGACCGACGACATCGGCCGGCCGGTGGACCAGATCGCGGGCGGCATGGACCCGCTGGGCCGCGTGTACCCCGAGCCGCCGGCGTGGATGGCTGCCCAGCTGCTGACCGCCCAGCAGGGCCTTCGAGCCGTGACCATCGACGCAGCCTACGCCCTGGGCGACGAGGCGCGCCGCGGTCACCTCGCCCCGGGCACGCTCGGCGACGTCACGATCCTGAGCGGGGACGTCAGCAATGCGACGCCGGACGAGATCCGGGCCATGACGGTCATCGCCACGATCGTGAACGGCCTCCCGGCCTTCTGCGCCGACGCGGAGTTGTGCCCGCCCACCGACGAGCCAGCCTCGTAGCGACACGGGCCGCTGCCTGGCGACCGGGTCGCCGGCCAAGCGAGTCCTACCATCGTTCCTCGTGAACTAGGGCTTCCAGCGGCTTGCGGCCCCCGCGCTTCCTCGGAGCGGTGAGCTGCGACGGGTCGGCGGCGTAGCCGAACGAGAGGAGGTAGTTGCAGCGTCGGTCGGCCGGCAGTCCGAGCAAGCGTGACGCCAGCTCCTGCTCGAAGACCGTGGCAGGCGCACTGCCGATGCCGAGCTCCCAGGCGGCCAGGACCATGCTCTGCGCGGCCCGTCCGAGGTCCCACATCCGCGTGTTTCGCCACCCGGCGCTCTCATCGGGGGTGACGAGCGCGACCGCCATCGCCGCGCCGGCCAGGTGATCGGCGTATCGGCCCACCCCGGTCAGCTCCCGCAGGTGATCGCGGTCGCGGATCACGATGAACGCCCACGTCTGCTCGTTCTTGGAGCTGCCGGTGCGGCGGGCCGCGTTCAGGATGCGTGCCTCGTGCTCGGCGGAGAGCGGGCGATCGGCGAAGTCGCGGATGACGCGCACCGAGTTGATCGCCTCCCAGACGTTCATCGGTCAGATGCCTCCGAAGTCGCCGCCCCCAAAATCGCCGCCCCCGAAGTCACCCCCGAAGTCGCTGCCGCCCACATCGGCCTCCGCCGCGTCGCCAGGATCACTATCGCCGCCAGGATCACCTCCGGCGTCCGGATCCGAGTCGTCGAAGACGGCGCCGGCGATCGCAGTCCCCACGAACGCACCGGCCAGGCCGGACAGGAACATCCCGCCGAAGCCAGGTCCCTGCATCCTGCCGAACGTCCGCTCCAGGGTTCCGGGCTCGCGCATCTCTGCGCGGGTCGCCATGCGGGCCAATGAACCTGGGTCGTCGCCATTTGGGACCTCCGAGGCTGGGACCTCCTGGGACAGCTCCTGGAGCACCTGGGCACGCTGCTCGGGTGTCAGCCGTGAGAACGCTTCCTCATGCGCACGCTCGATTTCATCCGGCGGTGCCGTCCGGAGCAGGTACAGATAGCGCTCGATCGCCTTCTGGTCGTCCATGATGGTCACCTCATTCGAATCGGATATTGCGCCGGCTCGGCCTCGCCGCGGCCGGTCGGCTCAAGAAGGATCGCAGAGACGGATGCCAGCGTCATGTCGCAGCGCTTGCGATCGGTCTTCCAGACTCCCCGATGCAGCGCTCGCGCTCGTGGCCTTGTATAAGGCAGGCTTATGCTCCTGCACGGATCCGCCCGTGGCGGTGCCGCCTGATAAGCGGGACTCATTCCACGGCACGGATGCCGCGCCATCGGTGCAGGACGATAACTGGCGCTTATCGGACCCCGACCCTTGGGTCCGAGGCTACGCCTCCAGGACCTCGATCCGGATCCGCTTGTTGATGCGGCCTTTGGATTCGTAGCCGGTGACCCGCACCCGGCCGATCTCGCCGGTGTGGGAGACGTGGGTCCCACCATCGGCCTGGAGGTCAAGGCCGACAATCTCAATCGTTCGCACCTCGCTGATCCCCTCCGGCAGCAGGTTGATCTTGGTGCGGATTAGGTCGGGAATGGCAAAAGCCTCGTCGCGCGGCAGGAGGGCGACCCGAATCTCGCGGTCGGCCTCGATCTCCACGTTCACGCGGCGCTCGATCTCCGCGACCAGCTCGCCGGCCATCGTCTCGAACTCGAAGTCCATGCGACCGGCCAGCGGCTCCATGTTGCCGCCGGTCACGGACGCTCCCCAGTCGCGCCAGATGACGCCGCACAGCACGTGGAGCGCCGAATGGGTCCGCATCAGCGCGTGGCGTCGC
>JBBDXT010000001.1 GCA_040902225.1 Chloroflexota bacterium | reverse complement strand
GTAACAAGGTAGCCGTACCGGAAGGTGCGGCTGGATCACCTCCTTTCTAGGGAGAGCCCGATCCGCCGGTTCGCCGGAGGATCCAATCTTCCAGGTCGATCGACCAGCTCAACGCAAAGGTCCGTTCCCTCGAGGGGGAACGGGCGCCCGCGCAAGCGGGACGAGCTGTTCGCCCTCGAACCTACAGACCTTCCGTCGACCACGCGGGTTCCTGTCACTCTTCAGCCGCTCAAGGCACCACAGCCGTCCCGCAGGCCGGGGCGGCTGTTCGCTTGTCCGGTGCCCGTCACCTTGCGCCCATGCGTGAGGTGCGGGTACCATGCCGCCCCGCGAGGGCGTTTAGCTCAGCTGGTTAGAGCACTGCCCTGATAAGGCAGAGGTCTCTGGTTCGAGTCCAGAAACGCCCACCATCCACCTCCTAGACCGATGGAGCATGCCCGTGCCGGAGCCGGCCGACCGCCCGACGGGAATCCTGGCGGAGCCGAACCCGGACCGCGTCCTGCATGCAAGCCTGGACGGCACCGTCTACGCACGTCACCCGGTCCGCACGCACCTGGTGACCGATGCCGATGACGCGGTTGAGGTTGTCCGCCGCCATGCGACCCCGCTCGACGCGGACGTCCTCCTCGTCGCCGTCAGCGAGCGCATGGTCGCCATCACCCAGGGTCGCTCATACCCCATGAGCAGCATTCGCCCCGGTCGCCTCGCCCGCTTCCTGGTCCGGTTCGTGACACGTCCGGGCTATGGGATCGGGCTCGGGACGGCCGAGACCATGCAGCTGGCAATCAGCGAGGTCGGCGCGCCGCGCATCCTGCTGGCCGCCCTGGTCAGTGGCCTGACCAAACCAATCGGGGTCCACGGGCTCTTCTACCGGATCGCCGGGCGCCAGGCTGCGGCCATCGACGGCCCGACCAGCTACACCATCCCGCCCTATAACAAGTCAGCGACACTCGGACCGAAGGATCCCGACGGGGCGGCGCGGGAGATCTCGCAGGTCCTGGGCATCCCGGCGGCGGTGATCGATGCCAACGACGCCGGCTGCAACGTGCTCGGGCTGACGCGTGACCTGGAGCGGCGCTTCGTGGAGCGTCTCTTCGCCGACAACCCGCTTGGGCAGGCTGGGGAGCAGACCCCGATCTGCGTCGTACGCCGCGTCGACTGGCCGGATGGGGGGCCGCTGCCGGCCGAGCCGCGGAGGCGGCTTACCCCTCCATAGCGGAGGCCGGTCCGGGGCGGTACCATGCCCCGCGCCGATGGGGATGTAGCTCAGCTGGGAGAGCACCTCCTTTGCAAGGAGGGGGTCAGGGGTTCGAGTCCCCTCATCTCCACCATTCCATCCGGTACCTGCCACGGTTTCGAGCCCGTGGTGGCCACCAACCCTTACTTCACGCTCGAACTGACCCCGCAACGACGCTCTCGTTTAGGCATCGGGCGTAGCCCAGCGCCCACGACCGTAGTAATGGTCGCCCTAGTCGGGTCGCGGCAGGTGCGATGGACCGCCCATTGGGCGGTCCATCACGAACAGTTGCGCCGTCCCGTTCCTTCTACGGAAGGGCGGTCAGCTTGACGTAGGTGCTGAGCCCGCCCGCGGTCGAGCCGAGCGTCCAGCCGGTAGGGGCGGGCCTTGAGGCGTCCTGAGTCCGCAGCTGGATCACGATGCCGCTCGTCATGCACACGCCGGAGCGCACGACCTGGTTTCCGTCGACACCGTCGGGCCCAAGCAACACCTTGTCAGTCGCGTTCGGGCACACGGCGGGGTCCAACAGGTACTGCTCGGTCGTGACGCCCAGGATGGCTGGGAAGAACCCGATCGGCGCGTGGCCTGGCTCGGCCTTTCCGTCGTGGATGTGCCAGTTGTTTGCGTTGTCGCTTGCCGCGACAGGAGCGGAGACAAAGACGGCGGTCAACACCGTCGCAAGAATGACAAACCGACGCATTTCTTACCTCTCTTGTGTTCCTGACGGGACGCGCCCCCCGCACCCTTGTGACGGCACGATGGGAATGGCGTCCCGTTTCCCGCCGGCGACTACGAGCTGGCGGGCATGATCTGGATGGTGCCGATGAAGCGGCCCGTGTCGGGGTCGACAAGCTGGCTCTGTTCCTGGACCTGCGCACCGCTCAGCCAGCCGCTCGTCACGGTGCCGTTCAATACCACGCGTCCAGTGCTGAAGTTGATCTGGCCGCTGACCGCTGCAGTGAACGATCCACCGGGTGACGCGACTTCGACGGTGGCTCCGAAGTGCTGCGTATTGCCGATGACGCTCTTGTCGAAGAGCCACATCTCGATCGTGCCACCGCCCTCCACCGTGCCGACGTAGTAATCGGGTGCGGCCCACTGCTTCTCGAACCCGAGGACGATCGGCCGCTGCGCCGCCGCAACCGGTGTCCCGACGAGGAGGATCGTCACGAGTGCCACGACGATGCTCATCAACCTGTTCACCACTCATCTCCTTGCGCTAGCGTCATTTCCATCAGGGGTTGGAGCGTTCGCGCGCGCCGGCTGCTGCCGGAGACGGCAGCCATGACCGCTTCGCTCGATCCAATTGGGTCGAACGCCCAGCCCTCCACGACCACCCCCGTCGATCGGTGGTCACCAACGAGGGCAACGCGGGTCACACCCAGGCGCGCGAGCGCCGAAAGCGCGTCCGAGCGAAGGCAGGCCTTCGTCCGGGCCGGCATCAGCACCAGCAAGATCGCCATCGTCACACCTCAGCCTCGGGGGTTCGCCGTGACGCTATGGGTGACGGGCACTCCGGATCATCGGGGAATTCATGTACGTTTCGTTCCCACTTCTGGCAGGCGCGCCGCGAGCTCGGTGCGGTTCCGGACCTCGAGCTTGCGGAAGAGGTTGACGAGGTGGCGCTCGACAGTCTTTGGGGAGAGGAAAAGTGTCGAGGCGACCTCACGGTTGGTTGCACCTGCGGCGACGAGGCGAGCCACCTCCCCCTCTCTCGCGGTCAGCGGCGCGCCAGCTGCGCCGCGACGCCAGGTGCGCACGCCGAGCGCCCGCAAGGACTGGTCGGCCAGGTCGCGGATCGTCGCCGCCCCGCGGTCCCGGGCCGCAACCGCGGCATGCTCGAGCTCGACCACCGCTCGCTCGTCGCCGATGGCCGCCAGGGCGCGCCCGAGGTCGAGCCGGATCCAGAGCACGGCGAGCCGGTAGGGGGATGGCTTGGCAGCAGTGAGCGCCGCCTCGAGCGCGGCGACACGCTCCTCGGGCCCGGGCGCCGCGAGCGCACCGGCGTGAAGGCGTGCCAACCTGTCGAGGTCATCGAGCGGAAAACCGAGCCCATCCCTCCGCTCCAGAGCAACCCGCGCCGCGTGGTCGTCGCCGATGCGGCTCAACGCCTCGGCCGCTAGCAGCAGCAGCTCGCCAGTGCAACGGGGACAACCCACGGAGGCGGCACACGTCTCGGCGGCTTCGAGCTGCGTGCGGACGATGTCTGCCGCGACCTCACCGTGCAGCCGGGCGGCCCAGACTGCTCGATCGCCGAGGAGCACGATGCGCTGGTGCTCATTGGCCTCCTCCGCAATCTCGCGCTCCAGGAGTGCCAGCCCTTCTGCGACGTAGCCGCGCTCGAGCCACACGCTGGAAACGACGCGCGCCACCCGGTGTCGAGCGCGTGGGACGTCGCCGACGCGTTGCGCGAGCTCGCTCGTCTGTCGGACGACTCCCTCAGCCTTCTCGAGCTCGCCGATCAGCGCGAGCGTACGTCCCAGCCAGAAGCCCGCATCGACGGCGAGCCGCGGCAGGACTGCACGGTGCGTCTCTGCCCACACCCGGCGGAAGCGCGCCACCGCCTGCCGCACCCGCCCGTTCTGCCGCAGCGCTACGCCGAGGGCGAGGGTGGCCTCAAGCACCTCTTCGAGCCCGACGCCGCGGGCCGCCGCCTCCCGTTGCTCCGCAGCGCGCAGCAGCGCCTCCGGATCGCCCTGCTGCATCGCGGCTTCGTACTCCAGGCGCAGCGCATCCAGCAGGGCGCGTTGGAGCTCCGGATGGTCAGGTCCCTGGCGGGCTCCATCGTTTGCCAGCCGCCTGGCGACCGATGCCGCTTCGCGGGCCAGCGCGCGACCCTCCGGCCCGCGCTGCTCGAGCCACAGGCAGATCGCTGCCTCGTGGATCGTATGTTCGAGGCTCAGCACCGGATCGTCGGCGAGAAGCTCCCGGCTTCGTGACAGGAGCTCACGTGCTTCGTCCGCCCTCCCGAGCGCATACGCCGCGCGCGACGCCTCGAGCGCGGCCGAGGCGCGCGTCGCAGGAGCGTGGGCCCGCTCCGCCACCAGCGACCACCGTTCCAATGCCTGTTCGTGCTCGCCGAGCTCGTGGGCAAGCGCCGCCACGTCGGCCTGGAGGGCAACGGTTTCCGGCGCCAGTGGGTCAGCCTCGTCTGCCAGCGCACCCAGCTCCTCGACGCCATCGGTCCCCAGCAGCCGACGCTGCGGCGAGCTTGCCAGCGTCTTGGCGAGGGCCAGGACGGAGAGGCCGGCTGCCCGACGATGCTCCAGCGCAAGTCGCAGGAGCTGGAGATCTCCTCCTGCGTCGCGTTCGAACCGGGCCGCGAGCCGACGATGGGTGCGAAGGCGAACCTCCTCGGGAAGCTGTGCGACAGCGGTAACCCGGATCAGGTCGTGGGCCGGCTGCGCGCCGCCCTGGTGCATCTCGGCCAGTCCTCGCTCGACGAGCGTGTTCAGGGCGGTCTCGACTCGTGCAGGCTGGCGGTCGAGAAGCTCGGCGGCCAGAGCGGCCGAGATCGGGCGTCCTGACAGGGCCAGCGTTCCGAGCAGCATGGCAGTGTCGCGACCCGCCCCTCGGAGGCGGCGCGTGAGCACCTGTTGCAGCCCATCACCGGCTTGAGCGTAGAGAACGAGCGCTTCAAGCCAGAAGGGGATGCCCTGCGCCCGTCGCCACAAGGCGACGGCGGCCTCGGTGTCGAGCCCCGGATCGAGCGCCTGGGCCAGCGCCGTTCCGTTCTTCTGGTCCAGGGGTCCCAGATCGATGCGGTGCACGCTGGCAACCGGCAGGGTATCGAAGAGCTCCTCCCCGCGTCCGCCCGGCCGTGTCGCCGACAGAACTGAAAGTCGCTGCTTAGACTCGGAGGCAGCACGTACCAGGTAGTGGCACAACGACAGCGACAGCTCGTCGATCCACTGCAGGTCATCGATGACAATCAGCGCCGGCTCGATGGTGCAAAACGTGCGACGGGCCGCCTCGAAGATCCGGAGCGGCTCGAAGGTGCCGGCGGCGGGGTGTGCCCCCTTGGTTGACCTGTCACGGAGCGAGCCGAAGACCAGCGCATCCAAAGCCTCGCCGTGTCGTGGGATGGCGGCCAATGCGCGGACGAGGCCTGCCGCGGATGAGAGCGGTACGTGCTGCTCAGACTCGAAGCCGACGACCGCGAACGAGGGGACCCGGGGTGCCAAGCGGCATGCCTCCGCGAGGAGCCGGCTCTTTCCACTACCTGGGACACCGGTGACCAACACTGCGGCGGGGCCAGCCGACGTCGCGACGACGCGCGCCAGCGCTCGGAGCTCTTGGCTTCTCCCGACGAAGGTCGTCACACGAGGAGCCTACGCCGCGTGAACCGCCGCGGGAAAGAGTCGGTCGGGACCGACGTGTGCCGAGGGACTGGGTGCAGGGCGACGCGCAGGCTGACGATCGGGTGGTCGCCCGAAAACCGGAGGGTCGACCAACCCGTGGTCGTACAACTGAGGCGATCTCGCTGAGACCCTGAGGACCGCGCGCCGGACCGGGGCGGCTCGCCGTAACCGTAACCTCGCCAATGCCGCCCGCATTAGAGAACGGTGTACAGGCGCCACTCGTCCGGGACGCCCTTTAGCACCTGCGTGCCGCGATCGGCGAAGGCGATTCCCGAGCCGGCCACGAGATCCTTGACTGTGCTCGACGCGACGACCTCGCCGGCGCCAGCGGCGGCCATGACGCGCGAGCCGATATGCACCGCCAGCCCGGCCACGTCCTCGCCATGCCGCTCGATCTCGCCGGTGTGCAGCCCGGCCCGGATTTGGAGCCCGGCGAGCCCGGCTCCGTCGCGAATCGCCAGGGCGCACCGCACTCCACGCGCTGGGCCGTCGAAGATTGCGAGAAAGCCATCGCCAGCCGTGTCGATCTCCTCGCCGCGCCAGCGCCTCAGGGCACTGCGAACCTCGGCCCGATGCGTCTCCAATGCCTCCCGCCAGCGGCGGTCACCGAGGCGCACCGCCGTCTCGGTTGACGCGACCACATCGGTGAACAGGACCGTGGCCAGCACGCGGTCGGGATCCGGCGCCGGACGGACGCCGGTCAGGAACGCCTCGATCTCGGCAAGCACGGCATCACTGTCTCCCACCCAGAAGAGGTGATCGCCGCCGGGCAGCTCCACGAACGACGCCGCCGGGATGCGCGCCGCGATCCAGCGGCCCTCCTCGACCAGCGCATCCCGATCATCGGTCCGATGCAGGACGAGGGTGGGGACGCGAATGGTCCCCAGGATGGCGCCCACGTCAATCTCCGTGTTCATGCGCAGCAACTGGGCCGCTGCTCCGGGACTGGCCGAGCGCCGATAATACGTGGCCAGCTGGCCCAGGAAGGCCGCGTCATCCGACCGGCTCGGGACCAGCGGGCGGACCAGGTCCTCGGTGACCCAGTCGCGCTCGATCTGTTCGATGGTCGCCGCACGATCCGTGTCGCTCGGCGCCCAAGGGTAGTCTGGGCTGCGACGGCGACGGGCGAACATGCCGAACGTGACCAACGCTCGCGTCCGTTGCGGGTAGGTGGCGGCGAACAGAACACTCATGCTTCCGCCCTCGGAATGGCCGAACAGCGCCGCCTGCTCGGATTCCGCCGCATCCAACACTGCGTGGACGTCGTCCATCCGCTCCTCGAGGGTGGGCAGCCGGTCATTGGAGACACGATCCGAGAGGCCGGTGCCCCGCTTGTCAAACAGGATCAGGCGCGAAAAGGAGGCGAGCCGTTCCAGGAAGGCGGCGAGACCGGGTTGTTCCCAGCACTCCTCGACGTTGGAGACCCAGCCAGGGACGAAGATCAGATCGCGCGGTCCGTCGCCGACGACCTGGTATGCGATATGCAGGTCGCCCGATCGGGCATATCGGGTCCGAGACGGCATGGTGCGGCACAGGCTAGCAGGCACGCCCCGGCGCCAGCCTCATGAGGCCCATCGCGTCAGGATTGGTCTCCTTGACCCTAAATCGCGCGGAGTGCTACAGTATCCGTCCCTCGCGGGAAGGCCGGTGTGGTCGGCCCGCGATCGTTGTGAAAAGCCCCAACAGTCATATCCCCTGATCGCTGCGCGCGACCCTCGTTGTGCTCATCGGTCAGCGGATAACGCTGAGGCTTCGTCTCGACGAGAGACGGACGCGACCTTAAGAACCGAAGACTGGAAGCATCGATTTCGTCGAGGATGAAATCCGAACGCCTCGCGCGGTAAAGAACCGCGCGAGAACCGACGCCATCGGCCAGCACCGTGCTAGCCGCGTGAGCGTTAGGTCAAGCTACTAAGGGCGTGCGGTGGATGCCTTGGCGCCAAGAGCCGATGAAGGACGTGGCAGGCGACGAAATGCTTCGGGGAGCTGCGAGCAAGCGTTATCACCCGGAGATGTCCGAATGGGGAAACCCACCCGGGGTAATGCCCGGGTACGTTCGACTGAATTCATAGGTCGATCGAGGAAACCGAGGGAACTGAAACATCTAAGTACCTCGAGGAGTAGACAGACATTCCGTGAGTAGTGGCGAGCGAAAGCGGAGGAGCCCAAACCCCGGTTGCGTGACAGGTTGCAGCCGTTGCAGTCGGGGTGTTGTAGGGCCGGCCCGCGGTGCACTGCACTGCCCGCAGGGAGTTACAAATCGGTTCGCTAGCAGAAGTGGCATGGAAAGGCCAGCCGTAGAGGGTGACAGCCCCGTAAGCGAAAGCGAGACCGACTCCCGGCCGAGTCCCTGAGTACCACGTGGAAGGTCTCTCATGTGGGAACCCGGGCGGACCACCGTCCAAGGCTAAATACTCTTGGCGACCGATAGCGAACCAGTACCGTGAGGGAAAGGTGAAAAGCACCCCGGGAGGGGAGTGAAATAGTACCTG